>NZ_JBHVZA010000019.1:10797-14561 GCF_042880275.1 Streptomyces sp. NPDC058308 | reverse complement strand
CGGTGCGCTCGGCTGGCTCGGCGCCCCCGCCTCCTCCCCGAACCTGGCCCCGGCCTCTTTCCGTCAGCGGTTGGGCGTCCGCTCAGAAGGTGGCGGGGCCCGGAGGCCTCGGGCCGGCTTCCGGCGTGCCCGGGGAGCCGGGGGTGGCCGGCCGGTGGGAGCTGTAGTACGTGCCGACCTGATCGTGGTAGCCCGCGTCACCGAGGTGCTTGTTCTTGTCGAACTCGGGGGCGTTCTTGATCTCTTCCTTGGTCCGCGCGACCTGGATCGTCTTCGCCTCCACGTCGATCCCGATGATGGTGCCCGCGGGCAGCAGGACCTCCTTGCCGAAGATCCACACACCGGTGTCCACGACGATGTACTGCGAACCCACCTCTTGCGAGTGCTTGTCGACCTTGCCGATGTGGCCGTCCGTGGCCTCGACCTTGTAGCCCGTCAGGTCCGCGTCGGGAGTGTGACCAGCACTGGCCGGGTAGTGCCAGATGTTCTCGGTCATGGTGGTACCTCCGTGTATCGGTCGCTTGCGGTCGGTCGGTGCGGGGATGCACCGTGCGTCCGTTCCGGCGACACCCCCCGGTTCTCCGACGCGGACATCACTAAACAGATACCTGCGAACCGATGGCCGACCTGTCCGAACCGCCACTGCTCCTCCGGCGGATCCGATCGCCGCGGCGATGTTTGCGGTCACGGTCAGCGGTCAAGCGAACTGCAGCACGTGATGTCGAAGCCAAGGGAGCGTGAGCGGATCATGACCGCCAACGAGAAGGCCAAGGCCAAGACCGAACAGGCCACCGGCGCCGCCAAGGAGACCGCGGGCCGCACCGTCGGCAATGAACGCCTCACCGCCGAGGGTCGCACCGAGCGGATGAAGGGCGACGCCCGCCAGGCCAAGGAGAAGGTCAAGGACGTCGGCAAGCGCTAGGGTGCCGACCGGTCCATCAATCGTACTGTCGATCAGTCGATCAGTCGGCCGAAGCATGTGACGCCGGTGGGGCGGGCTCCTCGTGAGGGAGTCCGCCCCACCGGCGTTGCCGCGACCCCTATCCGCGCAGAGCGGTGCTCAGCTCGCCACTCCGGCCAGCTCACCGGCCTCGTAAGAGCCCCCCTGGTTGTTGAGGATCACGCCGAGCCTGTTGGTCGCGTTGATCATGGCGATCAGGGAGACGAGCGCGATCGCCTGATCGTCGTCGTAGTGTTTGCGCACCAGGGCCCAGGTCGCGTCGGACACGCCCTCGTAGGCGTCAACGATCCGCGTGCCCTCCTCGGTGAGGGCCAGCGCCGCCCGCTCGGCCTCGGTGAACACGGTGGAATGACGCCACGTGGCGACCAGGTGGAGCCGGGTCGAGGACTCCCCCACAGATCGCCCACCGGCCGCGGGCCCATGTCGCGGCGCGAAGGCTGCGGGAGGCCGTCTCCCGGGCCGAGACCCGCGAGGCGCTCGCCGCGCTCCAGCAGGCGATCGAGACCGGCGATCTGCGGCGCCTGCTCGACATGATCGCGCCGGACGTCGTCCTGCTGACGGACGGCGGCGGAGTCGTGCGGGCCGCGACGGCGCCCGTCGAGGGCGTCGACACGGTGGCCGCCGTGCTGAGCAGGATCGACGCCACCGCGTTGCTGCAGCCGGTGCAGATCAATGGATTCCCCGCGCTGATCATCCGGCTCGACGGCGCGATCGACACCGTCCTGGCGGTGCGCATCGACGCCGGTCTCATCACGGGTCTCTACGCCGTACGCAACCCCGAGAAGCTGTCCCGCCTCGCACAGGAAACTGTGGTGAGCCGCTGAGCGCAGGCCACCGCGCGCCATCAGGGCGCCATGTGCGGGCACCGCACGCCGCACGCCGGGAACGCGATCTCCAGCTCGTCCTCCATGGCGGCGAAGAAGCGCTTGCCCTCGGCGGTCTGCCGGGACGTGGACCAGGTGTAGCCCACACCCGCGGCCATGGCCGTGTGCAGGGCGTGGCGGCCGAGGCCCTGGCCCTGCCAGTGCGTGGCGACGGCGATGTTGCCGATGTAGCCGCGTCGGCACGGGTGGCAGACCTGATATTCGAGGCAGCCGACCGGCCGGTCGGAACGGTCCAGCATGGTGAGGGCCCGGCGGCCCGCGGGCGCCGTCTCGACGGCGTGCTCGAAATGGACGGCGGGCGGCCGGGCCGGGCTGCTCACTCGGCTCCGCGGCCCGGTCTGCGGCCCTTGGCCAGGGCGGCGGCGTCCTGCCTGAACGCCCATTCCATCTTGGGTTCCATCGTGAAGCGGAACATGCGCTGCACCGGTGGCGTGCACAGCAGCGTGATCACCGTGCCGGCGACGAGGGTCACGGTGATCTCACCGAGCGGCCGGTGGAGCCAGTCGGCTTCGTACCAGTCCCCGAAGCGGGAGCCCTTGGCGAGGAAGCCGTGCAGGAGGTAGCCGTAGAGCGTCCCGGCGCCCAGGGCCGTGAACCACAGCTTGCGGCCCGGTACCCAGGCGAAGAAGCAGGCGACCAGGACCAGGGAGCACCCGAACATGGCCGGTGTCATGACGACGCCCGCCCAGCCCGGCGCGGACAGCTCCTGGGCGCTGTCGCGGCGGTAGAACCATGCCGCGCTCACCCGGGGCGCCGCCCAGTAGGCGAAGACCAGCGCCGCGGCGAAGACCGGCAGAGCCAGCAGCCGGGCTTCCTTGCGGCGCACCAGCTGGAAGTGTTCGGGCTTCAGGACGAGGCCGAGCACGAAGAAGGGCAGGAACTGCAGGACGCGCTGCAGGTCGAGGTCGTCGCCGATGTCCGGGGAGACGGACGCGAGGACGGCGATGGCGAGCGCGAGCGGCAGCGGCCACCGCACGATCTTCCAGAGGGGGGTCGTGAGCCGCCAGATGAACAGTGCGGCCAGGAACCAGGTCAGGTACCAGGGGTCGAGCAGGCTGATGGGGTAGTCCGGGTCGCCGCCCACCCACCGCTTGAAGAACGTGTACGCGACTTCGAAGATCACGTACGGCACGGCGATCCCGGTGACCAGGCGTCTGATCCGGTTCGGGCTCGCGTCGAAGCTCCGCGAGAAGTAGCCGGAGATGACGATGAACGCCGGCATGTGGAAGGTGTAGACGGTCATGTAGAGCGCGGCGGCGGCCCGGCTGTCCCCGCGCAGCGGTTCCCAGGCGTGCCCCATGGCGACGAGGACGATCGCCAGGTATTTGGCGTTGTCGAAGAAAGCGTCCCGCCGCTTGGTCGGCCGCGCGGGTCTCTGCTCCGGGACCGCGCGCTCGGCGGGAGCCGAACTCACGGCGGGCCGCTGAGGAGGCAGCGGCATCGCATGGCGGCCTGTCGGCCGTGACGGCTCCTTCAAGGTGCCTCCCACAGTGGACCTGGGCACGGTGAACCTGGGCTTCTCCGGCACCCTAGCCATACTTCTACAGCCGCGTAAAACTCCTCTGACCCCAGGCACACCCGTGCGATACAGCCGCCATATGACGGTCCGGGTGCGGCCCAAAGGTTCGGTGGGCGGTGCGGCGAATTCTTTTGCCCAGGTCGCGGGCCGGTGGGTGGCGAGTCCGCGGTCGGAGGCGAGGGCCCGGGGCGACGTGACGCAGGACGGCCTGGGGCGGCGGAGTACGCGGTGCGCGCCGGTGAACTGCGCTCGTTCGGGTGGTGCGGCGGGCGTGGGGGTGACGCGGGAGAGGCCGGGGCCCCCCCCCGGAACTGGGGGCCCCGCGCCGAGCCCCGGCGGGGGGGCCCAACCTAGCACTAACATGCCCGAAAACAAACGGCCGCCGGCGCGCAAAACGAAA
>NZ_JBHVZA010000019.1:0-10787 GCF_042880275.1 Streptomyces sp. NPDC058308 | reverse complement strand
GGGGGGGGGGGGGGGGGGGGCCCCGGGGGCGCGGCGGCCCCCCCGCCTCTCAGGGCGTCGGACCGGCCTCTCCCGCGGTGCGGTGCCGAACCAGGTCAGTCCGTGCCGAACTCCATCGCGGCGCGGTCCAGCATCTCGTCGTCCCCGGACACCTCACCGCGCGAGGCGATGGCCTGGGCGCCACCCTCCGGCATGGTGCCGATCAGGCCGGTCGCGGCCGCCTGGGCGGCGCCGATGGAGGTGTCGGAGCTGCCGATCAGGCCGAGGCCCGCGTACTGCTCCAGCTTGGCGCGCGAGTCGGCGATGTCGAGGTTGCGCATGGTGAGCTGGCCGATCCGGTCGACCGGGCCGAACGCCGAGTCCTCGGTGCGCTCCATGGACAGCTTGTCCGGGTGGTAGCTGAACGCGGGGCCCGTGGTGTCGAGGATCGAGTAGTCCTCGCCACGCCGCAGCCGCAGCGTCACCTCGCCGGTGACGGCCGCGCCCACCCAGCGCTGCAGCGACTCGCGCACCATCAGCGCCTGCGGGTCCAGCCAGCGGCCCTCGTACATCAGCCGGCCGAGGCGCCGGCCCTCGTTGTGGTACTGGGCGAGGGTGTCCTCGTTGTGGATCGCGTTCACCAGGCGCTCGTACGCGGCGTGCAGCAGGGCCATGCCCGGCGCCTCGTAGATGCCGCGGCTCTTGGCCTCGATGATCCTGTTCTCGATCTGGTCCGACATGCCCATGCCGTGGCGGCCGCCGATGGCGTTGGCCTCCATCACCAGGTCGACGGCGGAGGCGAACTCCTTGCCGTTGATCGTCACCGGGCGGCCCTTGTCGAAGCCGATCGTCACGTCCTCGGCCGGGATCTCGATCTCGGGATCCCAGAACCGCACACCCATGATGGGCTCGACGGTCTCCACGCCGGTGTCCAGGTGCTCCAGCGTCTTCGCCTCGTGCGTGGCGCCCCAGATGTTGGCGTCGGTGGAGTACGCCTTCTCCGTGCTGTCCCGGTAGGGCAGCTCGTGGGCGAGCAGCCACTCCGACATCTCCTTGCGGCCGCCGAGCTCGGTCACGAAGTCCGCGTCCAGCCAGGGCTTGTAGATCCGCAGGTGCGGGTTGGCGAGCAGGCCGTACCGGTAGAACCGCTCGATGTCGTTGCCCTTGAAGGTCGAGCCGTCGCCCCAGATCTGGACGTCGTCCTCGAGCATCGCCCGGACCAGGAGCGTGCCGGTGACGGCGCGGCCGAGCGGCGTGGTGTTGAAGTACGCGCGCCCGCCCGAGCGGATGTGGAACGCCCCGCAGGTGAGCGCGGCCAGACCTTCCTCCACGAGCGCCTCGCGGCAGTCGACCAGGCGCGCGATCTCGGCGCCGTAGGCCTTGGCGCGGCCGGGCACCGAGGCGATGTCGGGCTCGTCGTACTGCCCGATGTCGGCGGTGTAGGTGCACGGGACGGCGCCCTTGTCGCGCATCCACGCGACCGCGACGGAGGTGTCGAGACCGCCCGAGAAGGCGATGCCGACGCGCTCGCCGGCGGGGAGGGAGGTGAGGACCTTAGACATAGGAAGAGTATGCATCATCGCGCATGGTCATGCAAAGGTGGCCTGGCGGTGCCGCCGTCCCGTCTCTGCGGCCGCCCGTCCCGTCTCTGCGCGTGGCTTCCCCGGCGCGATGAGCCGGGCCTCATCGACGCGGCGTCAGGCCGCTCCGTCGAGGCGTCAGGCCGCTCCGTCGAAGGGGGTGACACGGCGATACGCGGCTCGGGCGTACCACACCCGGGCCGTCGCCGTGCCGATGAGAGTGGCCGCCAGCAGGCACGCCACCCAGCCCAGGTCCCGGTCCCCGGCCCAGGAGAGCTCACCGGTGGGGTGAGCGGCGAAGACGTTCAGCAGGGCCCAGCACAGGACGGCCGTGCCCGGTGCCGCCACGAATCGGCCGAGCATGCCGAGCAGCGCGGCGAGGACGGACAGGGCCGCGAGGGCGAGTCCGGTGCGGTCGAGCGCGCCGAGCAGGTCGAACGTGATGACCAGTACCAAGGAGCCCGAGCAGGCCGTCGTCCAGATGAACGGGGTGGCCATGGGTTCGGGAACGGGCTTTGCCCCCTCGGCGATGTACCGCCACTCCACCACCGTCGTTCCTCCCCACCACCGGGCGCCGGGTGCGACTCCGGCCCCGGCCTCCTCACCCCAGCCGGATCCACGTGCAACGAGACCCGCACACCGGCGAAGGGCGCGGGCGTGGCCTCGTCGGCCGATTGTCCCACCCCCTCGCGGCGACGCCGAGATCGGTATCGGCGCCGTCGCACACGTCGGATCCGGCCGGGGCGCGGGTCAGTAGAGCTTGTTCACGGCCGTGGCGGTCGTAGCTTTGAAGTCGGCGACCTGGGCGTCGGCGAAGCCGCCCATCTGGCCCCACTGCACGAGCGTCACCGTGTTGCCGTCACGGCCCACCGAGAACATGTTGATGTCGGAGGCCCCCCACGTGGCGGTGGTGTGGACCCCGTAGACATGGGCGCCCTCCTCGACATCGACCTTGCCGTAGTACTTCTGCTTCGCGGTGATGTCGGGGTTCTGCTGCATGACCGACTTCGCGCAGCCGTCGAGGTCCTTGCGCAGCAGGGCCGCGAAGTCCTTGGCCCGCTGCACGCTGCGCTCCACCACGGTCACCTGCAGAGCGCTGGTGTCGAGGTCCGTGCGGTAGACGCGGTGCACGGAGATCGACGGCAGCGCCTCGCCGACGCACATCGGCAGCGGGTCCGGCTGGCCGGACGTCACCGGTCCCGCCGTCCACTGCGACGAGGCGTGCGGCGGAAGCTCGGACGCGGACAGGAACCGGGGCGTGCCGGCCGCGGCGGCGGGCACCGTACCGGCCGCCACACCTACTGCCGCCAGGGCGGCACCCATCGCCAGCAGTCCCTTGTTCACGCGCATGTTCTTCTCCACTGTTTCCCCCATCTGACTTGGTCTGCCTGCTTGTTCGGGCGGACAGCGCCGCCCTTCGCTCCCACGCCACGTACGACCCGTGACCTCGTACGAGCGTTGCCCTCGCGCACGTCACAGCTCTGTCTCCCGTGTCACCGAACCGCAACAGCGCGCCGCCGCAAGGGAGTCGTCCCCATGAAGCCACGCCCGGCCACCGGCTCCCGTCGCGCCTCAGCTGTGACCATCGCAGTATTCACTCGTTTGACGGAGGTGAGGACGCAACGTCGTCAGCCTTCGGAAGGCTCTTTGACCGATGAGCACACCGCGACGGCGCCGGATGAGGGGGTCCGAGCGGGTGGCCCTCGACCATGCCGAGGCCGTCATCGTCGACCAGTACACCCGGCTCGTACGCCTCGCCTACCTCACCCTGCCCAGCACCCTCAGCCGGTGGCCCGACCGGCTGCCGCCGCCCCGGGCGCTGCGCCCCGCCCTGCCCGTCGTCTGGGGGCTGCGTCTGTTCCCCCGCGCCGGCGGCACCGAGGAGATCGCGCTCGCGCAGCTCCTCGCGGAGGTGTCGGCGCCCGCCCGCGCGGCGTTCGTGCTGTGCCGGCTCGACGGGCTGCCCCGCCCCGAGGTGGCACAACTGCTCGCCGCCGCCGACGTGTCCGACCCGCGGGAGGCCCTTGACGCCGCCCGCGGCATCGAGGAGACGGTGGGCGAGGCGGCGGGAGCGCTGCTGCGGTCCCAGGAGTTCGACGCCTGTTCCGTGCAGACCCGCCCCACCGACCTGCTGCGCCGCAGGCGTCGGGTCCGGCTGCTCTGGTGCGTGGCGGGGACCCTCGCCGTCCTCTGCGCGACGCCGGCGTCGCTCGGCTCCGTGTCCAGGTCCGAGCCGCACCGGCCCACGGCCGGGCCTCCCGCGATCGGCGTCGACGCACTGCTGCGCGCCTCGCCCGACGCGTGGGCCGACACCTCGCGGGTCGACTTCACCGCGTGGCCTGCCCGCGGCTCCCGCGTCGACGACCGCGCACTGCTCACGCGCGCGCTCGGCGCCTGGACCGATCCGCCGCGCGGCACCCGGGTCGGCGCCGCGGCGGCGACCACCACCGAACCGCCGACCAAGACAACCCAGTTGCTCTACGCCGCTGTCGTGGGCCGGGAGGCGGTCGTACTGTTCCACGACGGCCGCCGCGTGATCCGCTACGGCGAGCCGCTCTCGGCCTCCACGCCCGCGTCCCTGGACTTCTCGCGCGCCGACGACTCCGACGTGACCACGGCGGCGGCGCTCGCCGTCAGCCGCGCGGACGGCAAGGTCCGCTACCTCACGGCCCCCTGGATCGCGGAGACCCGCACCCGCGACCTGCTGAGGCCCAACAGTCCCGGCCGCCCGCTCGACGTATCCGGCGAAGGCCTCACGGAGCGGGTCGGCGCCCTGTCGGCGGCAGCCGCCTGCGACGCCCTGCCGGTGCTGCAACTTCGCTCGTCCAGCAGGATCGCGGAGAAGCACGCGTTTCTGGTCGCCGACCTGGGCGGCCTCTCCCCCGTCCACCTCAGCTACACGCCACTGCCGGGAAGCGGCGCCCGGGCCCGACAGCCGCGCGAGGCCACGAGCAGAGCGGCGCTGCTGAGCTGGGCCCACGGCGCGTGCCGCCTCTCCGAACTGCGCGGGAACGGCGTACGGGCCGTCAACCAGTGGGACTTCGCCGAACAGGGCCTCCCCGAGGGCGGCGGCCGCGCCGTGTGGTCCTGCACGCGCGCCTCCACCTGGCGCGGCCCCGGCAGCGTACTGCTCCAGTTCCGCACGTCGGCCCAGTCGGCGACGGCGCCGGCGCAGATCGTCGGACGGGCCCGCGCGACCGCGGCCTGCAGCCGTTTCGGTCAGCACGTCGTGGCCGACGCCCGCTGGACGTCGGGCTCGGGCCACCGTTTCCTGCTCGCCGCGGGCAGCCGCGAGGTCACCCGGATCTCCGTCACCGGCGACGTGGACGCCGCGAAGCGGGGCCGACTCCTGGCGGTCCGGGCCCCCAAGGACGCCTGGGTGACGGTACGGGCACGGCTGGCGGACGGCCAGGAGTTGGTTCGTGAACCTCTGGGATAACGGCCGTAACAAGATCGGCCGTTGACCCCGGGCTGCTCGCTCCGCATGCTGGTACCGAGCCGGGAGGCGCCTTCCGCGGGTGACGACATGGACCGCGCGGGAGGCACCTGCCTCATCGGCCTCGATCCTCACCGCCCAGGGCTTTGCCCGCCACGCACGAACCCCACGGAGAGATTCCCGCGTGACATCTGACCCGAGCACCGACCGGACACCTGCCCCGGCCGCCCTCCCACCACTGCCCGCCCACGAGCGAGATCGAACGGGCCGCCGCCGAGGCTCTGGAGCAGCAGCAGTGACGGCCCGGGGCGTCGAGGAGTACGCGGTGTGTGGTCGCGACAGCGGCCCGTACGCGCTCACCACGGGACCGGACGGGGCGCTGTGGTTCACCCTGGTGCACAGCGGCCAGATCGGCCGGCTCGTCCCGGGACAGGAGCCGACCAGTCATCAGCTCGCCCCGGACAGCGGTCCTACGGTCATCAGCAACGGTCCGGACGGGGCGCTGTGGTTCACCGAGTACCGGGCCCACCGGGTCGGCCGGATCACGACGGCCGGCCAGGTGACGGAGTTCGCGCTGCCCACCGCGCAGTGCGGCCCCTTCGGTATCGCCGCGGGGCCGGACGGCGCGCTGTGGTTCACCGAAACCGCCGCCGACCGCATCGGCCGTCTCACCGCCGATGGATCGGTTACCGAGTTCCCGCTGCCGCGCACCGGCGCGTTCCCCTCCGCGATCGCCGCGGCCGGGGACGCGATGTGGTTCACGATGAACCAGGCCAACGCCATCGGCCGGATCGGCATGGACGGCCGCGTCACGGTCCATGAGCTGCCCACCGAGGCGGCCGCGCCGGTGGGTATCGCCGTCGGGCCGGACGGCGGCGTCTGGTTCACCGAGATCGCGGCGGGTCAGATCGGCCGCCGGGCGCCCGACGGCCGGATCACCGAGTACGCGCTGCCCGACCGCTCGGCCCGGCCGCACGCCATCACCACCGACGCCGACGGCACGGCGTGGTTCACCGAGTGGGGCGGCAACCGCGTCGGCTCGATCACCTCCGACGGCGCGATCACCACCCACGAGCTGCCCACCCCGGCCTCCGAGCCGCACGGGATCACGGTGGGCCCGGACGGCGCCCTGTGGACGGCCCTGGAGACAGGCGCGCTGGCCCGCATCGAACCGGCCACCACCAGAACTGACCGCAGCGACAGCACTGCCCGAACCGACAGCGCCACCAGGAACACCGAACAGAGGAAGACCTCATGAAATTCGCCCTCGTGATCTTCGAGACGCACGCGTCACGTGCCCGTATCCAGGCCGACCGCGACGCCTACCGCAAGGCGTACGAGACGTGGATAGGCGAGCTCGCGGCGGCGGGCAAATTGGTCGGCGGTGACGCCCTCGACACCGAGCACCAGGGCCCGGTCACCGTGCGCAAGACGGCGGACGGATCCGCTGCGGTGACCGAAGGACCCGTGCACGGCGGAGAGGAGACCCTCGGCGGCTGGTTCGTACTGGAGGTGGCCGACCGCGCCGAGGCGATCGACCTGGCGCGCGGCTTCCCCACTCCGGAGGCGCTGGAGATTCGCCCCATACTCGAATCGGCCTGAGCAGCAGGTGGCCCTGGGGCTGGTCCGGGCCGCGCTCCGCGACCAGGGCGCGTGGTGCGGTCAGTCGTGGGCGACGGTCACGAGTTTCCAGCCGGTGCCGACGCACCCCTCGTGCGGCGGCGGGAAGCGGTGACCGCGCACGTCGGTGCTGTACCGGTGGTGCTGCCCGCACTCGCACTCGTAGATGCCGGACTCGGGGACGATCTCGCCGGGCCGGTAGATCCGCTCGGCCTGCTCCTGGTTGTCGCTCATACCTCTGGTCTAAGGGGCCGCGCGCCCGCCCGCGACTCGGAGCTCCTGAGCGGGCCAGCGCGGGTGGCGGGCGTCGATGACGTAGTCGTGTGCGTGGTGCCAGCCGTGCGGCCCTGCGTGGGCGTCGGCGAGGTGGGGGTCGCCCGGGGGCAGGGTGGTGTGCAGGTGGGTGAGGCGGGACGGGTCGCGGGCGGGCCACAGGATCGCGGCCGCGGTGACTGCGGCGAGGGCGATCGCGGCGAGCGCCGCGGCGGCCGTACTCGTTCCGGCGGTGGCGGCCAGCCAGCCCGCGAGCGGGTAGGTGAGCAGCCAGCAGCTGTGGGTGAGGGCGAACCGGGCGGCGAAGGCGGCCGGCAGGTCGGCGGGCGCGGCCGAGCGGCGGAGCAGCCGGCCCGCGGGGGTGAGCACCATGGAGGTGCCGACGCCGAGGAGGGCCCAGGCGAACAGCAGCCCGACCCAGGACACCGTCCCGTACGCGAGTCCCGTGGAGGACACGGCGAGCACGGCGCCGAGCACGAACCCGGCCGGGAGCATCACCGAGCGGTCGCCGAACCGCTCCAGCGCGCGCGGCAGGAGCAGCGCGGCCGCCACGGAACCGGCTCCGAACGCGCCGAGGGCCAGCGATACGTCGCCCGCGCCGCGGTGCAGGTGGTCCCGGACGAGCACCACCGTGTTGACGATGACCATGGAGCCGCCGGCAGCCGCGGCGAGGTCGAGCGCGAGCAGGGCGCGCAGCCTGGGTGTGGCCCAGTACAGGCGGGTGCCGAACGTCGCCCTGGCGTAGCCGGCGCCGTCGCGCTCGACCGGGAGCGGAGTCGGCAGGACGACCGACATGACCAGCGTCGCGGAGGCGAGGAAGCCGAGGGCGGTGCCGACGAACAGCCAGTTGTAGGTGATCAGTGCGAGCAGTGCGGCCGCGAGTACGGGGCTGAGCAGGCTCTCCAGTTCGTAGGCGAGGCGCGAGAGGGTCAGGGCGCGGAGGTAGTCACGCTCGGCGGGCAGGATCTCGGGGACGGTGGCCTGGAAAGTGGGAGTGAAGGCGGCCGACGCGGCCTGCAGCAGGAAGATCAGGACATAGATCTGTCCCACGTGGTTCACGAACGGCAGGGCGAGCGCGATCGCGGCCCGCGTGACGTCCATCGACACCAACAGGGCCCGGCGGGGCACGCGTTCGGCGAGGACTTGGATCACCGGGGCGAGACCCACGTAGGCCACCATCTTGATCGCCAGCGCGGTGCCCAGGACCGCGGAGGCGTCTGTTCCCGCGAGGTCGTACGCGAGCAGGCTCAGGGCGACGGTCGCCAGGCCCGTGCCCACGAGGGCCATGATCTGGGCGGTGAACAGGCGGCGGTAGGTGCGGTTGTGGAGCACTGAACGCATGGTGGCGTCCCCCTGGGTCGGCGGCCCGGACGGCTCCACGGTAGATGACGTGTGCACAGGTGCGCACACGTCATTGATGAAAGGGGCGGGCGCCATGCCCGGACCCCGTGGCGCGGCGGACTCAGGGGTGCCAGGGCTCGCCGGTCACCTGGTGGTCCGCATGGCTCAGCGCCTCGGTGACCAGCCGGCGCAGATGGCCGTCGCGCATCGAATACACCATGCGGCGCCCGTCCTTACGGGCCTGCACGAGACCGGCGAGCCGCAGCTTGGCCAGATGCTGGCTGACGGCCGGCCGCGCCGCGCCGCTTGCGGCGGCCAGCCCGGTCACGTCCGCCTCGCCGCCCGCCAGCAGCCACAGCAGGTGCAGGCGGGTCGGGTCGGCGAGCAACGCGAACACCGTCGTGGCGGTCTCCAACTGCGCCCTGTTCGGACTGCGTTGGTGCCCATGGTGGGCAGGTGAGGATGTGTCGCGCTCCGGCATGGCCTCATCGTAGGTCCGCACGGGCCACCACGGGCGGGGGCCTGCCCGGCGGTCAGGCCCCCGCCGTCAGCGAAGGCCGCACTGCGGGCCCTCCGCCTCGAACATGTCCCCGCTGTCCGTGACGCTACTGAGGCTCGAGGCGGGCAGACCCCTCACCCGTCACCAGTCAGCCGGTCGAGCTCCTCGGTGATCGCCGCTCGGAGAGCGTCGTGCCGGGGCGCCAGGGCATGCCGTTCATCCTGCCAATTCTCTCGCGGATAGAGCCAGACCGGCTTGCCTACCAGGTCGGCCGGCTCCCACTCGAAGCGCGGCCACACATGAGCGTGCAGGAACCCGTCGGTGTTGCCGAGGATCTCCAGGTTCACCCTCCGGAACTCCGGGTCCAGGCTCCGGCAGGCACGCTCGACCGCTTCACCGAGCACATCCATGTCGGCCAGGAAAGCCCACCGCTTCGCCTTCGAAAGGTCCGACAGGCGCTCCACATGCGGATCGTCGACGAGCAGGACCGAGTAGCCCGGCAGGAACTGCACATCCCCCAGCGCCGCGAACCCCGCCCTCAGCCGCCGCATCACCGCGGGGTTCTCGCCCGCCAGGGCACTCCTGATGCGTTCCTCGCGCCACTCGGTCCCGGTCGTCATGAGGTGTCGGAGCCGTCCGTTCGCCGGTCGTCGGGGCGGTGCTGAGTGATCAGCATGCGGGCCATCCGGCGGGCCCGGAGCGCCGCGTCGGTGTCGCCTTCCGCCGCCGAGATGATCGAGCCCTTCATCAAAATGTGCCAGGAGAGGGCGAACGAGTCCGCGTCGTACAGCCCCGCCTCTTCCGCCATGCCGCGCACCAGGGCGCGGATGTTCCGCAGGTAGCCGATGCTCGCCCGGCCCAGTGGGTGCTCGCCGCCCATCTCCAGCAGGACGTTGATGAACGTACAGGCGTCGAAGTCGTCGCCGCGGAACCACTCGTCGAAGACGTCGAAGATCGCCAACAGCCGTTCTTCGGGCGTGCCGCCACGGCTGCGGGCGCCCGCCATGACCCTCCCCAGGGTCCACTGCCTCTCGCGGCGGGCGAGGAACTCCAGCACGAGCGCGTCCTTCGACGGAAAATGCCGGTAGAGCGTCGCCTTGGCGACCCCCGAGCGCGCCACGACCTCCTCGATGCCGACATCACGGATACCGCGTCGCGAGAAGAGCTCGTACGCGGTTCTCAATATCCGTTCGCGAGGCGCCGGTTGGCACGTCTCTGCCGGAGGGCCGCTGTCCATCACCGTCCAGAATAGTCCTGGACAGAGCCGCCGCCCGCTGCCATGGTCTAAGCACCGGCTCCCGAGACAGACCGGTCTTTCTGTCCCAGCCGGTCAGTGGCTTCACCGATCGCCGATCAGCGCATTTCGCGCCCCAACCACCACCCCAGGGTCCCGGTGTACGCACCAACCGGCAGAGCAGCCGCCGCGGGAGCAACCGGCCGCTCGCCCACCACCGGGAACCGCCCGACGGGTGGGGCCTCGGGCTCCCTGGCGCACCCCTCCCACCAGGTGAGCCGGCCCCACCCGTCGGATGCACCTGGCCGCTCCGACCCACCCGGCGGCCACTCCGCAGCGCTGAAACCGGCGTGAAACCGCGCTGAATGCGGCCTGCCGCAGTCTCTGCGGCATGACGACGACCACCACAACGGCTGCGCGCCCGCTCGCCATCGCGGCGCACGGGCTGCGGAAGTCCTACGGCGAGAAGACCGTCCTTGACGGCATCGACCTGGAAGTCCCGCAGGGCACCATCTTCTCCCTGCTCGGCCCGAACGGCGCCGGCAAGACCACCGCCGTGAAGATCCTCTCCACCCTCATCACCGCCGACGCCGGGGCCCTGCGCGTCGGCGGCCACGACCTCACCACCGACCCCCAGGCCGTACGCGCCACCATCGGCGTCACCGGCCAGTTCTCCGCCGTCGACAACCTGATCACCGGCGAGGAGAACATGCTCCTCATGGCCGACCTCCACCACCTCACCAAACCGGAGGGCCGCCGCACCGCCACCGACCTTCTGGCCCGCTTCGAGCTCACCGACGCCGCCAAAAAGCCCGCAGCCACCTA
>NZ_JBHVZA010000018.1:30260-201600 GCF_042880275.1 Streptomyces sp. NPDC058308 | reverse complement strand
GTACCGGGATGACCCTCCGCCTTGCGATCGCACGCACCAGACGCCGCGAGGCCGCCCTCCGGGCGAACGACGCGAGTTTGACGACAGGGCCTAGGACGGCACGGCCGCCGGAACCACGGAGGCGAAGAGCCCCAGCAGCCGGGCGACCTCGGTGGCCATCGCCTCGCGGCCCCGGCTCACATAGCGCCGGGGGTCGACGACAGGACCGGCGTCCAGGACGCCGCGCACGGCCTCGGTGAAGACCGCGTTGAGATGCGTCGAGATGTTGATCTTGCGGATACCGGCGGCCGCCGCCGCGGCCAGGGTCGCGTCGTCGGCGCCCGACGAACCGTGCAGGACGAGCGGCACCGGCACCGCGGCGCGCAGCTCCCGTACGAGTTCCAGGTCGAGGCGGGCGGTGCGTTCCGTCATGTGGTGCGAGGTGCCGACCGCCACCGCGAGGGCGTCCACGCCGGTGTCCGTCACGAACCGGGCGGCCTCGGCGGGGTCCGTGCGCACTCCGGGCGCGTGCGCGCCGTCCTTGCCGCCGATCTCGCCCAGCTCCGCCTCCAGGAACACGCCGTGCTCCCGGCAGTGCCGCGCGATCCGGCGGGTGTGGGCGACGTTCTCCTGCCAGGGCAGGGCGGCGCCGTCGTACATCACGGACGTGAAGCCGAGGGCGACCGCCTCCTCGATCAGCTCGGGGCGGGTGGCGTGGTCCAGGTGCAGGGCCGCGGGCACGCACGAGGCCGCGAGAGCGGTACGGGCCGCTGCCGCGAGAGGAGCCAGGGAGCCGTGATGGGCGACGGCGTTCTCGCTGATCTGCACGATCACCGGAAGCCGCGTGCGCTCGGCTCCGATGAGGATGGCCTCCAGCTGCTCGATGAGGGCGACGTTGAAGGCGCCCACCGCCGCGGAGGTGGTGTGGAGCATGTCGTACGGGGTGACCAGAGGCATGGCTGAGTTCCAGGGTCGGTGGCCGGCCGGACGAGCCGGCCCGCCGGGCACGGGGGAGAGGCGGGGACCGCCGAGTCGGGGGAGAGGGGGGCGGCCCCCGCCGGTCATGAGGTCCGGCCTCAGGCGAGGACGACGGACCGGCTCAGGTGGGCGGGGCTGTCGGGATCGCGCCCCGCGTCCTCGGCGAGCCGCACGGCCACGCGCTGGGCGAGCACGAGTTCCGCGAGCGGGTCGAGGCCCGGCCGGCGCAGATGGGCACCCGTGGCCTCGATCCGCTCGGCCAGCTCCTCGGGCAGCGGGGACAGGCTCCACACGGCCCGCCCGGGACCCGCCACGGCGATGGGCCCGTGCCGGTACTCCGGGACCAGGTAGGACTCCGTCCAGTGGGCGGCGGCCTCGCGTACCTTCAGGGCGGCCTCGTGGGCGAGGCCCGCGTGCCAGCCCTCGCCGAGGAACGTGATCTGCTCGGCGCCGAGCAGCTCCGGATCGAGCGGGGCTCCGAGCGCGGTGACGACGTCGGCCCGTGCCTGTTCGACGGAGTGGCCCAAGTGGGCCAGGAGCAGGATCAGTTGCGTGGTCGGGTAGCGGGTCTGGACGACGGACCGCTCGTCGGCCTCCGCCAGCGCGATCACGTCGTGGGCGACGCGGGCGGCCGGGGAGCCGGGCACCGCGGTGATGGTGGTGACGCGGGCGGCCGGGTCGGCGGCGGCCAGCGCGGTGAGGATCTCGGTGGTGGTGCCCGAGCGGGTCAGGGCGATGATCCGGTCGTAGCGCCGGTGCAGCCGGGCCGCCGACGCGGGGAAGGCGTCGGTGGGCCCGTGCCCGGCTTCCTCGCGCAGGTGGGCGTAGGCCTGTGCCATGAACAGCGAGGTGCCGCAGCCGATCACGGCGACGTGCTCGCCCTTGGCGGGCAGCGCCGCGGCGACGTCGGGGAGCAGGGCGAGCGCGCTCTCCCAGCACTGCGGCTGCGTGGCGATCTCTTGGCTGGTGAGGGACATGTGCGTCGGTTCCTGTTCTCGGTCGGAGTGCGGTGCGCCTTGGTGAGGGGGTAACCGGGTCAGCCGTCGGCCAGCGCGGCCCGAAGCGACGGCTGGAGGAGGTCGGCGTGGGCGCGGACCATGTCGTCGCAGAGGCGCCAGATCTGATCCACGGTCAGGGCGGCGGCGGTGGCCGGGTCGGTCATGGCCGCGTGCCGGATGTGCCGCGGTTCGTCGTCGACGGCGGCGCGTACGACGAGGTCGTTCATGCTCAGATACGTGCGGTTGAGGGCGGCCAGTTGCGGCGGCAGGGCTCCGGCGCGGGTCGGCTGGACGCCCGCCGCGTCGACCAGGCAGGGCACCTCGACCACGCCGTGGGCCGGGAGGTTGTCGATCAGGCCGCGGTTGGGGACATTGCCGTACACCGTGCGCGGGGTGCCGGTGACCATGCTGTGGATGATCTGCGGGGCGTACTCCATGGTGCCCTCGACGGTGAGCGGGTCCCCGGCGGCGAGGGCGTCGCGGGTGTGGCGGTACTCGGCGACGTTCTCGTCGACGATGCCGAGGTAGGCGCCGATGGGGAGGCGCAGCCGGTCGACCTCGCTGTCGTGGTGCAGGTACCAGGGCACGTACTCCGAGGAGTGCTCGCTGGTCTCGGTCGGGTAGTAACCGAGCCGCCGGTACATGTCGACGCGCACCCGGCGCCTCAACTGCTCGTCCCGCGCGATGAGTTCGTCGAGGCGGGGGTAGAGGTCGGTGCCCCGGTGCTCGAAACGCAGCACCCAGGCCTGGTGGTTGACTCCTGCGGCCCGGTAGGTGACCTCCTCGTAGGGGACGCCCACGAGCTTGGCCAGGTCCTGCATGGTCCAGTACACCGAGTGACACAGGCCGACCACCTTGGTCAGGCCGGTGGCCTCGGTGAGGTACTGGACGTTCATGGCCATCGGGTTGGTGTAGTTGAGCAGCCAGGCGTCGGGGCAGAGTTCGGCGATGTCCTCGCCGAGCCGCTTGAGGAAGGGGAAGGTGCGCAGGGCGCGGAAGATGCCGCCGATGCCGAGGGTGTCGCCGATGGTCTGCCGCAGCCCGTGGCGGGCGGGGACGTCGAAGTCGGTACGGGTGGACTCGCCCATGCCGATCTGCACGATGTTGATGACGAAGTCGGCGCCCGCCAGGGATGCGCGGCGGTCGGCGTGGGCGGTGATGTGCGCGTCGGCGCCCCGTTCGCGCGCTATGTAGCGGGCCGCGGCCTCGGCGGTGGCCAGCCGCTCGGCGTCGATGTCGTGCAGGGCGATGTGCGCGTTCTTCAGCTCGGGGAAGGCGAAGAGGTCCGCGAGCAGCCCCTGGGTGAAGACGACGCTTCCGGCGCCGATGAAGACGATCTTGGGCTGGGTCATGATGCGTGTGCTCCGGTGCGAGAGATGGCGTGGGTGAGGGCTTCGTCCCAGGTGGGCTGGGCGGCGGTGCCTCCGTGGGCCCGCGTGGACAGAGCTCCGCACACGGCCGCGAACCGCAGGGCCTGGTGCGGGGGCTGGTGCCGGAGCGTGGCGGCGATGAATCCGGCGTCGAAGCTGTCTCCGGCGCCGACCGCGTCGACGGGCGTCACCGGGATGCTGTCCGCGCTGATCAGCGTGCGGCCGTCGTGGCACAGGGCGCCCTGGGGGCCGTTCTTGACGACCACGAGGGGGACGCGCGCGGCGAGGCGCGCGGCGGCCGCCTCGGGGGAGTCCTCGCACCCCGCGAGGCGCATCGCTTCCCGGGCGTTGGGCAGCAGGATGCCGGTCTCCGCGAGGACCGCGTCGAGGGCGGCCCCGTCCCAGCGCCCCGACGGGTCGTCCTGGGTGTCGAGGGACGTCGTGGCGCCGTGCGCCCGGGCGGTGCGCAGCAGTTCCGGCAGATCCTCGGCGAGCTTGGGCTGCAGGAAATACGAGGCCGCGTGGACGTGCCGGCTGGCGGCCAGCAGGTCGGCCGGGACGTCACGGCCGCAGGTCGCGGTGAGGGTGCCGGGCGCGGTGAGGATGGCCCGGTCGTCGCCGCGGGTGAGGACGACGGTCAGCGGAGTCGCACGGTCGGGGTCGAGGGACAGGGCCCGGGTGTCGACACCGTGGGCGGTGAGGGCGTCGCGTATGTAGCGGCCGGCGTCGTCGTCGCCGACGCGCCCCGCGAAGGCCACGCGCAGGCCGAGGCGCGCGGCGCCACAGGCCATGATCGCGGCGGATCCGCCGATGACGAGGGAGCCGGATGGGGTGAGCTGTTCGCGCTGGCCGAAGGCGAGCGGTTCGGTGAGCGGGCCGAGGACGACATCGGGGTTGGCGTCCCCGATGACGAGCAGGTCGTACGCGGTGGGCATCGCGGTCCTTTGAACGGGTGCGGGCGGCGGGTGGTCAGCCCTTGAGGCCGCTGGAGGTGACGGAGCGGATGAAGGCCTTCTGGGCGAAGAGGAACGCGACGAGCACCGGCAGGACCGTCAGGACGTTGCCCGCCATCACCGCGGACCAGCGGGTGTGGTGCTGCCCCTGGAAGGTGGTCAGGCCGAGTTGCAGCGTGTACTGGGTGTCGTGGTTGATGGCGATCAGCGGCCAGCTCAGGTCGTTCCACGTGGTCAGGAAGGTCAGCACGGCGACCGTGGCGAGCGCGGGGCGGGCGAGGGGCAGGACGATGGAGACGATGACCCGCAGCCGGGAGCAGCCGTCGATCCAGGCGGCCTCCTCCAGCTCCCTGGGCAGGGACAGGAAGAACTGCCGCAGCAGGAACACCGCGAACGGTGTGACGAGCGCGGGCACGATGAGCGCGCCGAGCGTGTCGATGAGCCCGAGCTTCTTCATGACCAGGAAGGTCGGGATCATCGTGAGCTGGAACGGGATCGCCATCGTCGCCAGCATCAGCACGAGCAGCAGCCGCGACCCGGCGAACCGCATCCGGGCGAACGCGTAGCCGCCGAGCACGCCGAACACCAGGTTGGAGGTGACGGCGACCGCGGAGACGATCAGCGAGTTCAGCAGCCAGCGAGGGAACATGGCGTTGCCGAGGACGTAGCCGTACCCGCCGAGGTCGATCTTGGAGGGCCAGAGCGCCGGCGGGAAGCGGTTGATCTCGGCGTTGCTCATCAGCGAACTGAGCAGCAGCCACACCAGCGGCACCGCGAACAGCGCGGCCAGCGGCGCGAGCAGCAGGTGCCAGGCGCTGAACGGGAGCCGGACGTGGCGCCGGGCGCTCGGCACCGCCGTCGGACGGGAGGTGACCCGGGACGGCTCGGTCGTGGTCGCGGTCATGAGGCGGCTGCTTTCGTACGAGGGGTGCGCTCGCGGCGGACCACGCGCAGCAGCACGGCCACGGCCATCAGCGCCAGGGCGAGGACATAGGCGGCGGCCGCTCCGTACCCGGCGGTGAACTCCTTGAAGGCCTGCTCCCAGATGAAGTAGACGATCACGGTGGTCGAGCCGAGGGGCCCGCCCTTGGTGGTCACGTAGACGAGGTCGAAGACCTGCAGGGACTGGATGGTCTGCCAGAGCAGCAGGAACACGCTGACCGGTGTGAGCGCGGGCAGTGTCACGTGCCGCAGGATCTGCGCCCGGCCCGCGCCGTCCAGACGCGCCGCCTCCACCAGGGAGTGGTCGACGTCCTGCAGCGCCGCGAGGTAGATGACGGTGCACAGCCCCGTACCGCTCCACAGGGTGATGACGACCAGGATGCCAAGCGCCTGCGAGGGGTCGGTGAGGAAGCCCTGCGGCGAGATGCCCAGGCGGTGCAGGAGGGAGTTGGCCGCGCCGAACTCCGGGTCGAGGATGAAGGAGAACAGCACGCCCTGCGCGGTGGCGGAGATGACGAAGGGGATGAAGAACAGCGTCCGGTAGAGCCCGACGAAGCGGATGCGCCGGTTGAGCACGAGGGCAAGGGCGAGCCCGATGGCGATGCTCAACGGCACGTACAGAACCGTGTAGAGGACGGTGTTCCGCACGGCCTGGTGGAAGTTCGGGTCCTGGCGCAGTGCGTGGTAGTTGTCGAGGCCCACCCAACGGCTGGGCGTGACGAGGTCGTTGGCCTGGAAGGACAGCAGCAGCGACCAGATCACCGGCAGCACGCTCAGGCCGAGGATGACGAGCACGGCGGGCGAGACGAACGCCCAGGCGGTGGCCGCCTCCCTGCGGCGCCGGCGGCGCAGGGCGCGCGGCTCCGGCGGGTGCTGCGGCAGGGTCAGCGGGGTGGGAAGTCGGGGCATGTCAGGTCCTCAACGCGGTATCAGCAGGGCGGCGTTGGACTCCTCGGCACAGGAGCGCACCGCGTCGGCGGGGCTCTTGCGGCCGAGCAGCACGGCGACGATGGCTTGTCCCAGGGCGCGCGAGACGCGCGGGTAGGCCGGGTGCACGGGGCGTACGCGCGCCGAGGTGACCGCCTCGGTGAACACGGACAGGCCGCGCGTACGGGTGGCGTGCTCGCGCCAGGCCGGGCGGTCCTCGCTGCGCCGGCTGAGCGGCAGGCTGCCCGCTTCCGTGTCCCACCGGCTGTCCTGGGCGGGCTGGGCCAGCCACGTGACGAAGGTGCGCGCGGCCCGCACGCGGGCCTCGCCGTTGTCGAACAGCGTCCAGGTGTCGGGCCCGGAGATGGTGATGGGCCGGCGGCTGAAGCTCGGCAGGGGCACGACGTGGTAGTCGACCTTCGCCTGTCCGATGTCCGGCAGCTGCCAGGGGGCGGTCGCCACCATGCCCATCCGGCCGGAGAGGAAGACCTGGTACATCTGCTCGCTGCCCGGCTTGGGGTCGATGTAGACGCTTTCGTCGCGCACCAGGTCCTGGACGACCTCCAGGGCGCGCACGCCCTGCTGCTGGAAGCCGATGCTCCGCCCGTCCCCGGCGATGACGTCGCCGCCCAGGTCCCAGATCAGCGGCCACAGCCGCCACACGGTGTCCTCGTCGCCGGTGCCGGGCCAGCCGGTGCCGAACCGTCCCTCGGCCGCGTCGGTGAGGCGGCGCGCGGTGTCGGTGAACTCCCGCCAGGTCCAGCCCGCCTCGGGCAGGTCGACCCCGGCCTCGGCGAACACCTTCTTGTTGCAGACCACGGCGAGGGCGTCGAGGAGGGCGGGCATCGCGCGGACCCGGCCGTTGACGGTGACGGCCTCGCGGGCCGGCGCGTGGTAGTTGCGCCACGGCGTAGGGCCCTGCCGCACGTGCTCGGTCAGGTCGACCACCTGCGGACTACGGGCCACGCTCGCGAGGTCGGAGCCGAAGACGTACGCGATGTCGGGGTAGGCGCCGGAGGCGAGCGCGGCGGTGATCTTCTGCAGCATGGCGTCGGCCAGCACGCCGCCGCCCATGTCCACGCGGATCTCCGGGTGGGTGCGCTCGAACTCGGCGGCCAGGCTTTTGATGACCTTCGCGGCGGTGTCGTTCTGGCCGTGCCACATCTGGATCGTGACGCGGCCGTCGGTGCCGACCCCGTCGGCGGTGCCCGCGCCGCAGCCGGTCAGGGCGCCACCGGCCACCGCGAGCGCACCGGCGCCGCCGGCGCGCAGCACACCGCGCCGCGACGGTGGGCCGGGCGCTCGGGGGACTGCTGTCATCACTACCTCCAGGTGGGGCGCCCGCGTCGGGCCGGTGGCGGGGAACAGATGAGGTCAAGCGGGAGCGGGAAGGAGCCGCGGGCGTGGAGCGCCGGGTTCCGGGTGTCCGGAACCCGGCGTCCCGCTCAGAGCCCGTCTTTCAGCAGGTCCGGCGGAGGTATCCGCTGCTGCCGACGGGCGAGACCCCGACGTCACGGCGGACGATGCTCAGCCGCTCACCCCAGCCGGCACAGGCCTTGCGCAGGCCATCGGCCGAGTACTCGACGACCAGGACACGATCGCCGAACGCCGCCGTGTACTTCCCGCACTCGTCCCACTGTCCGCACTCCTCGGCGACGGCGAAGTCCAGTCCGGTCTGCTTGCGGTCGGCGGCAAGCTCCGGCGTGTTCTTCTGCGCGATGGCAAGGCCCTTGTCGTGGGCGTGCGCGGACAGGAGCGAGATGAAGGCCTTGGCCTGGCTCGCCTTCAGGTGCTCGGGGAAACGGGTGTAGGTGTCGTAGTTGTCGGGCTCGACGGCCTGGAAGCCCTTGTCGGCACAGGAGTCGATCCACCCGTTGACCTTGGCGGCGATCCGCTTGCGCTTGCCCGCGGTACGGATGTCGAGGACGGCCTCGCCCCAGTCGCCGTCGTAGACGACCTCGCCGTTCGCGTCCCGCAGCAGCAGGTCGGAGTCCCACTCCTTCTCCGCGCCGGGCTGCGCCTGGAAGGCGTTGACGTAGCAGAGGTTGTACAGGCCGCGGGCGGGGGCGGCGCCGCGGTCACGGCTGACGGTCTTCACCCCGGCGGGCGGGGTGTAGGCGCCGCCTATCTGGTAGTCGAACCCGGCATGCGGCGACGGCAGTCGGACGGCGGGCGGTCCTGCCGAGGCGGTGGAGGGGGCGAGCAGGCAGGCCGCCGCGGTGGCCGAGAGGACCGCGGCCGCCGTCATACACCTGCGCACAACACGATTGAGGCTCATCGGTGAGCTCCAGCTGTGGAGGGCACGTCCCCGCCTCGGAACCCGCGAAGGGCCCTGGCGACTCAGTCCGGGCTTGTGGCGGGGGCCACCTACCGGCTGGGCGTACCTCTGCGCCGAGTGCTCGACACCGGCGTTGCCAGGGAGTAAATCGAGCGCGTTCAGCCATGTCAAGGGATCGGTTTTGACTGAACTGCCGTGGACCCGCGCATCGGTACGCGTGTTCTGTGCGCGAACCGTGAGCGAACGTGCTCGTCACGGCTATGCTCACCGCGTGCTCAGAAGCGACCGCCACGCGCGGATACTCGACCACGTCGCCGTGCACGGCAGCGCCGACGTGACGCAGCTCGCGCGGCTGCTCGGCGTCTCACAGGCCACGGTGCGGCGCGATCTGCGGCACCTGAGCGAGCAGCGGCTGCTCGACCGTACGCACGGCGGGGCGCTCCCCAGCGGGCTGAGCATCGAAGTGCCGCTCCAGCACCGCGCGGACCAGCGCTCCCCGCAGAAGCGGGCCATCGCGAGAGCCGCCGCCGCTCTCGTGCCCGAGGGGGCCGTGGTCGGTCTGACCGGCGGCACCACCACCACGGAAGTGGCCCGCATCCTCGCCGACCGGGGGCCGGTCACGATCGTCACCAACGCCGTCAACATCGCGGCGAACCTGGTGCTCCGCCCCACCGTCACCCTCATCGTCATCGGCGGCACCGCCCGCAGCCAGAGCTACGAACTGGTCGGTCCCATCGCCGAGAAGACCCTCGCCGACCACCACACCGACATCGCCTTCCTCGGCGTGGACGGCATCAGCGCCGCCCACGGCTGTACCACGCACGACCAGTTGGAGGCCGCCACCGACCGCGCCTTCGCCTTCCACGGCAGCCGGACCGTCGTGGTCGCCGACCACTCCAAGATCGGCAGGACCACCTTCGCCAAGATCTGCCCGACGAGCGACGTGCACACCCTGATCACCGACTCCGAGGCGCCCGCGGGGGAGTTGTCGGTCATGGGCGACCTCGGGGTCCGGATCACCGTGGCCGGCTGAGGCGCGGCCGGCCACGGCGCGGGCGGTGGCGTCAGTTCTGGCGGGTGAGGGTCGTCGTGGTGCGGAGCCCGAAGCCGTTGTCCTCCGAGGACGTCAGGGTTTTCGGAGCCTGGCTGCCGGCCGCGCAGTTCTTGGCTGCGAGCTCGAAGCCGTAGCGGTACTTGCCGACCGAGTCGAGCTTGTCGATGTGCTTGAACTCGCCCTTGACGTTGCCCCAGGCCTCGTGGAGCACGGGCTCGTGCATCTTGGCGTTGAATTCGACCTTGGGCGAGGGCCGGAGGTCGAGCGTGTACGCGCTTCTGCTCTTGACCTTTCCGTCCGTTGTGGTGCTCGCCCAGTAGCCGCCCTTGGCGTCCTTGGTGAACTTGACCTCGAGCTGGGCCTCGGCGGTGACGCGCGGGGCGGCCTTGAGCGGCGCGAGGGGCGTATCGAGACGGGGCGGGGTGACGCCTTCCTGGTGGAGGGGCGTCAGGGTTCCTGTCGTCCTGGTGGTGCCGCGGTAGGTGCTGCCCACGTAGGCGTCGCGGGTACCGCCGCAGGCCGACGGGGCCTGCGCCGCTGCCAGGCTCGCGCCGGGCAGCGCGACGAGCAACGGGGCCGCCAGGATCGCCGAGGTCATGAGGCGCAGCGAGCGGAAGGTATGGGGGGCCATCGAAGTTCTCCCGTGGGGACGAGGTCGGGTGGACGGGCGCACCGATGAGAGGCCGCGCCGGATCGGCACGGCCCTCACCGGCGGGCCGCCGCACACGTTTCCCCGCGTCCCTGCGGGAGTCACGAGACGTCGGCGCCGTGTCGCCGGATGCGACCCGAACAGAGGTGCGGTGCTACTCCAACGGGGGAGAGCACGGGTCAGCCCTTCAGCGGACCTCCGTTGATCGCGACGCGTCGGCCGTAGCGGGTCCGCGGGTAGTAGTCGTACGTCGCGTGGTGCTGGACGCACCGGTTGTCCCAGAAGACCAGGGTGTTCGGGGTCCAGCGGACGCGGCAGGTGAGCAGCGGGCGCTGGGTGACGAGGGCGAAGAGCATGTCGAGCACCGCACGGCTCTCGTCCTGCGACAGCTGTGGGATGCGCGAGGTGTAGGCCTGGTTCACATAGAGGATCGGGCGGTCGGTCTCGGGGTGCCGGACCACGAGCGGGTGCTCGTTGACCGGGACCTCGTAGTTCGCCGGCACGCTGTAGCCGCGGAAGCTCTGCAGTCCGTCGTGGACGGCGGTCAGGCCGTCGAGGAGGCCGCGCCAGGTGGGGGAGAGCATCTCGTAGGCCAGGTGCATGTTGGCGAACAGCGTGTCGCCACCGCTGCCGCCCTCCGGCGTCTCGGTGATGTAGAGCATCGAGCCGAGGGAGGGCTCGGCGTCCGCGGTGCCGTCCGCGTGCCAGGCGTTCCCGGCGACGTTCGCCGCCGCCGCGCCGGTCTTGATCTCCAGGACGTACGGGTCGCCCTCCGGCGGCGGCGGATTGACCGGGCGCAGCTCGCCGAAGTGGCCGGCGAAGCGCTTGTGCTCCTCGACGGTGATCTCCTGGTCGCGGAAGACCAGCACGTGGTGGTCGAGGAAGGCCGTCTTGACCTCGGACAGCTGCGTGTCGGTCAGCCGGCCGAGGTCCACACCGGAGACCTCGGCGCCGGTGAGAGGGGTCAGGGGAGCCACGGTGATCTCCCGGTAGTCCCTCGGCGGCCTGGTCGTGACGGCTTCGAGGGCATCCAGCTCGTACTGCTCCACAGCGTCCTCCTGGGGTGCGGCGGTTCGGGGTGTGTACGGAAAGTTGGGGCGGGGTGGGCCCTCATGGGTGACGGGTTGTCAGGGGCGTGGCGGCGCGTCCTCGCTCGCGGCGTTGATCGCCTCCGCCACCGCCCCGGCGTGCGGCGGCCGGACGACGCCGTAGTGGTCCGTGGCCAGCACGCGCCACTCCAGCGTCGTTGGCAGGTGGGCATGCCACCGGGCACGCTGCTCCGCCGGACTGCCGAGCGCAGGCAGCCCGGCGAGCGGCTCCCCGGCCTGCCACAGCTGGGTGGCGGTGGAGTTGATCGCGGGCACCTGATGGGTGGCCAAGCTGCGCAGGTTGGCGCGGCAGCACCGGGCGAGCCGGTCGGCGTACGCGCGGGCCTGACGACCCGCCAACTCGCCTTCACATAGCCCGAGTTCGGCGGCGAACACCGTGCTCAGCTGCGTGTCGTCGTACTCCTCGAAGACCGGGCCGCTGCCGGGCGGCGGCGGGTCGACCAGGTGCAGCGAGCGGGCCGGGGACCCGGCCGTCTCGGCTTCGGCCGCCATGTCGGCGGCCACCCAGGCTCCGAAGGACCAGCCCGCCAGGTGCCAGCGCCACGTGGTCTGCGGGAAGCGGGCCCGCAGCGCCGACGCGTACCGCCGGGCGCGATCGCGCAGCGTCCACCCGGGAGGGTCCGCCTGCCGCAGGCCGGGGTCGGCGATCAGGGCGACGGTCAGCCGCGGATCGAGGGCGGCGACCAGGGGACGGTAGGACTGGATGTCCCCGCCGACCGGGTGGACCAGGCACACCACGTCGGCGCCGGTGCCCTCCTGCCACACCTCCAGCGTGACCCCGTCCTCGTCCGCGTCCGGGTCCGAGTGCGCCCCCGTAGGTCCGCCCCGTTGCTCGGCCAGCAGCTCCAGGATCTCGGCGAGGCCGGCCCGGTGGCCGAAGGAGGCCAGGTCCAGTTCCACGCCGTAGTGCCGGTCGATCTTCTCGATGAGGTCGAGGAGAGTCAGCGAGTCGGCGCCCAGGTCGTACAGCGACGCGTCGGGGGCGAGGTCGTCGACGTCCAGCGCGGCCCGCGCCCACCGGGCCACCAGCTCGCCGGGCTCCTCGGCGAGGCTCTCGACGGGTGCTGCGGGGCGCGGAGCGCCGGGCACCGGTCCCGCGTAGAAGGCGCGCGACCTGGCGAGGTCGGTGGTGGACACGAGCACATGCGGCAGCCTGAGTTCGAGCGCCCGCGCGAAGGTGCGCAGGCCCTCGGCCACGGTCAGGCCCACCCCGAGGTGTGCCCGGTGCCGGCTGTCGCCCTGCGGCGCGCGCAGGGCCATGCCGGTCTCCCGCCACACGTCCCAGTCGATGCCGATCCGCGCGGTCTGCTCCGTCCCGGCGCCCCCGTACTGCGCGAAGGCGGCGAGCAGGGCGTTGGCCGCCGCGTAGTCGTACTGGCCGACGCCGCCGAGCTGCGCCGACATCGAGGAGCAGTAGACCGCTACGTCCGGCCGGAACTGCTCGACGAGGAGTTCCACCAGCAGGGCGCCGCGCACCTTGGCGGCGTGGGCCAGGTGCGCGGAACCCGCCTCACGGCGGGACAGCAGACCGCCCGCCGCCACCCCGGCGGCATGCACCACGGACGCCAGCGCCGCCGTACGGGCGGCGATCAGGGCCGCCACCTCCTTCGGCGGCGTGAGGGCGAGGTCCGCCTCGACGAGCTCGACGCGGTCCGCCCAGCGGGCCAGCTCCTCGGGCAGCCGGGGCCGTCGGGACAGCAGCAGCACCCGCCCCTCGGTGTGCTCCAGGAGCCAGGCCGCCATGCCGGTGCCGAGGCCGCCGGTACCGCCGAGGACCACGTGGTCGCCGCCCGCCGGAGCCGCCGCGCCCGCCGCGTCCCCGGCTGCCGGAGCCGCCCCGCGCAGGGGCAGCGTCACCTGTTCCCACCAGTAGCCCGCGCGCAGCGCCAGATGGCGCGGCGGCGGCGCGGCGGCCGACGCGGCAAGCAGCGCGGACAGGTGCGGGGCCCAGCCGTCCGGGTCCACGACGTCCACCCAGTGCCCGTCCGGAGCGCCCTCCTGCGGCGCGACCTCGGTGACACCGGCGAGCAGCGCCGCTTCCGGGCGGCTGACCGTGCCGTGCACCGGCCGTGCTCCGCACGACAGCCACCACGGTCGTACGGTCAGCTCACGCGGCGCTCCCTGGAGGGCGCGGGTCACGGCGGCGGGGGTGTCCAGGCAGGCCCAGACCGCCCGGTCGAGCGCCTTGTCGCCGACGGGGCCGTCGATGCCGAGCGGCAGCGTGTGCAGCCAGTCGACCTCCGTGCAGCCCTCCTCCGCGAGCACCCGCATGACGCGCCGCAGCTGCCCGGGGTCGGCCGGGTCGGCCTCGAACCGATCCTGGTCCCGGCGGTCGAAGTGTTCCGCCGCCCTGATCCACACCACGCGGCGGTGGCCCGCGGCGAGTTCGGCGGGGGCCGCGCCGTCCGGCGGGCCGTCAGCGACGACGACCAGGGTTCGCGCACACGGCTCCGCGGCGTCCGTCGCGGCTCTCCGCAGCCGCGTCCACTGCGGCTGGTGCAGCCAGTCGGTCTCCGGCAGCCGCTCCGGCAGCTGCTCCGGCACCGCCACGGCGTCGGGCCCGGCTTCTTCGCCGGCCGGCCGCGGCGGCGCGGGCCGGGCGGCCGTGCGGGGGAAGTCGTAGTCGGCGAGGTCGAACGCCGGGGCGGGGAAGTCCCACGGCGGCTGCGCCGGGCCGTCCGGCCAGGCGAGCGTGCGACCCGCCAGCCAGGCGGCGGCCAGGTCGGCCGCCGCACGGCCGCGGGTCTCCAGGGCGGGCCCGGGGACGGGCTCGGGGCGTGACGCGGCCGTGGCCGCCGTGCGCAGCCAGGCCACCGCCTTCGCCGCGTCCCGGCAGACAGCGGCCGCCCGCAGTGCCCCCTGTGGCCTGCCCGCCTGAAGGTGCCGCAGGGTGCGGGCGTAGCTGTCGGGGTGCCGTGTCAGATGGGTGGCGATACGCGCGGCGTCCGCGGCGAGTTGGGCCTCGCTGACGCCGGAGAGCACGACGAGCGGCACCGTGTCGGACGCTTCCCCCGCCATCGTCCCGGGGGCCGGCGCTTCCACGATCACGTGCGCGTTGGTGCCGCCGATGCCGAAGCTGCTCACCGCGGCGACCCGGTCCCGGCCCGCCGGCCAGGGAAGCGCCCGCGTCGGTATGTAGAAGGGCGCTGGGTCGGGGCCGATCTCCGGGTTGAGCGCGCGGAAGTCGCGGGTCGGCGGTATCCGGCCGTGGTGGACCGCGAGCACGGCCCTGATCAGGCCCACGGCGCCCGCGGCCGCGCCCAGGTGGCCGATCTGACTCTTCACCGAGCTGAGGGCGCAGCGGTCCGGCTCGTCCACCCCGAGGGCCTGGCGCAGCGCGCCGGCCTCCACCGGGTCGCCGAGCCGGGTGCCGGTGCCGTGCGCCTCGACGTACGCCACATCGGCGCCCGTACGGCCGCTGCGGGCCAGCGCGCCGCGGATGACGGCCCGTTGCCCCGCGATCGAGGGGGCGCTGTAACTGAGCTTGGCCGCCCCGTCGTTGTTCACCGCCGAGCCGCTGAGCACCGCGTAGACGGTGTCGCCGTCGCGGCGCGCGCGGTCGAGCGGCTTGAGTACGAGCACCGCGGCACCGCTGCCCCCGACGGTGCCGCCCGCGTCGTCGCTGAAGGGCCGGCAGTGGCCGTCGGCGGAGAAGATGTGCTGAGGCCGGTAGCGGTAGCCGCCGGTCAGTTCCGGGTCGACAAGGACGCCGCCCGCGAGCATCACGTCGGCGTCGCCCTGCCGCAGCAGGGACGCCGCGAGGTGCACGGCGACGAGCGAACTGGAGCACGCCGTCTGGCTGGTGAACGCGGGCCCTGTGAGCCCGAGATGGAAGGCGGCCTTGGTGGCGAGGAAGTCCTTCTCGTGGTGGAGGGCCAGCTGGAAGTCGTCGGGCAGCGCATCCGGACCGCTCTCGCGGAGCATCGCCCGGAAGTAGGTGTTCTCGCCCGCGCCCGCGATCAGGCCGGTCCGTACGGCGCCGGGGTCCGCGATGCCCGCGTGGGCGAGCGCCTCGACGCAGGTCATGAGCAGGTGGCGCTGCTGGGGGTCCATCAGCCGGGCTTCCTGACGGCTGATGCCGAACCGTGCGGGGTCGAAGGAGAGCAGCCCGTCCAGTTGGCTGCGCGCGCCGACCAGGCCGTCGGGCGCGTCGAAGTACTCGATGCCGCTCCGCCCGGATTCCACCAGGTCCCAGAAGGCCGCGAGGTCCGGTGCGCCGGGTGCGCGGACGGCCATTCCGACGACCGCGACACCGTTGTCCGCCGCCGCGGGGGAGCCGGCCGGCCATGACGTGGCCGCCGCCGGATCCGTACGGTCCAGGAAGCCCGCCAGCTCCCTGGGGGTGACGTGCTCGAAGAGGTCGGCGACGGTGAAGCGGAGCCCGAGGCCGGCGGTGCAGCGCAGCTGGAAGTGCATCAGGCCGAGACTGGAGGCGCCCGCCGCGAAGTAGGTCTGGTCCGGCGCGATGGGCACCCCGGTCACCTCCTCGAAGACGGCGGTGAGTTGGGCCTCCCTCGCGGACGTCGGCGACGCGGCGGCCTGGCCGGGGCCGTCGGCGAGGTCGCGGCCAGGCGCGCGCAGCGCGGCATCGCGGTCGAGCTTGCCGCTCGGGGTGCGCGGCAGCCGTTCGAGCAGCCGGAAGCGCTCGACGCGGACGTGCCCGGGAAGCAGCCCGGCCAGGTGCTCCCGCAGCTCCGCCGGTGCCGGTGCGTCCCCTCGGCACTGGAGGCAGGCGACCAGCGCGGACCCGTCGACGGCCACGACGGCGCCGAGGACGGCGTCGTGCCGCAGCAGCGCGGCCTCGACCTGGCCCAGTTCGAGCCGGTGGCCGCTGAGTTTGATCTGCTCGTCCGCGCGGCCGAGGCAGTGCAGCAGCCCCGCGTGGTCGAAGCGGGCCCGGTCGCCGCTGCGGTAGAAGAGGCCGTCGCCGGGCAGCCGGACGAACCGGTCCCGGTTCAGTGGCGTCTCGCCCAGATAGCAGGGCTCGTCCAGCACGCCGCCGATGAGGAGTTCACCGGCGCAGCCGGGCGGCATCGGGAGGTCCGCCTCGTCGACGACGCGCAGCACCGCGCCGCTCACCGGGTGGCCGATCGCCGGGCGGTCCGGCCAGTCGGCCGGGTCGCCGTCCAGGCACAGGGCGCTGACGACGTGGGTCTCGGTCGGGCCGTAGTGGTTGAACAGCCGTGAGCCGGGCAGGCCGGCGAACCACCGCCGTACGGCGTCGGTGCAGACCAACTGCTCGCCCGCGGTCACGACCTCGCGCAGCCGCGAGGGGTAGCGGCCCAGGTGCACGGCGTGCTCGGCGAGCAACTGCAGGGCCACGTACGGCAGGAAGATCCGTTCGACGCCGTCCGCGTCGAGGCGGTCGAGGAGCGCGGGGACGTCCCGCCGCAGGTCGGGGTCGATCAGCCGCAGACAGCCGCCGGTGCACAGGGTCGCGAAGATCTCCTGGAAGGAGACGTCGAAGGAGAGCATGGAGAACTGCTGGGTCAGCGCGGGGGCACCCAGACCGCCCGAACGGGCCTGCCAGTGCAGCAGGTTGCACAGCGTGCGGTCGAAGACCCGCACGCCCTTGGGTCGGCCCGTCGAGCCGGAGGTGAAGAGGGTGTACAGGGGCCGGGCGCCCCGGTGCGCGGGGAGCGGCAGTCCGTGGATGGCGGGGCCGGGCTCCGCGTCGGACAGCGTGACGTGCAGGCGGGGCACGCCGCCCGGGTCCACCGGGTCGAACTCCGTACCGTCGCCGGGCGGCAGCAGCACGCACAACGGGGCGGTCTGATCGAGGACTTGGCGCAGCAGCGCGGGCGGGTACGAGGGATCGAGCGGCACCGCCGTTACGTTCAGCCGGGCCAGCGCGAGGAGCGCCACCACGTGCTCGACGGAGGGTTCAAGGAACAGCGCGACGTGGCTCTGCGCGGCCGCGTCGGGCGGCTGCGGCAGCGCGGCCAGTTCCGCCGCGAGCGCGGCGGCGTACCCGTCGAGTGCCGCGTAGGTGACGGTGCCTGTCCCCGTCCGCAGCGCCGGAGCCGATGGGGTGCGGGCAGCCTGCCGGGCGAAGCCTTCGGCGACCGTCGTCCACGGCGGTTCGGCGGGCGTGCCCCGGCCCGGTTCGGCGGGCGTGCCGCGGCCCGGCTCGGGCAGCGTGGCGCGGTAGGGCGCGGCCAGCTCCGCCGGCGTGGTGTCCGAGGCCCGGGCCAGCGCGGTCAGACCGTGCCGGAAGAGACCGGCCAGGGCGGCGGCCTGATCGGCGTCCAGGCGGTCGTCGGCGTACTCCCAGAGACATTCCAGGCCGCCGGGGCGGTCGACGACCGTCAGGGCCACCGGGCACTTGGCCTCGGCGGGGACCGGCCACAGCGGACGAACGGCGCATCCCGGCAGCGCGAGGGAGTCGTAGTCGGTGTTCTCCAGTACGAGGAGGAAGTCGAACGGCGAGGCGTCCGCTGCGCTGTGCGAGCGTGCGGCCAGGGCGTCCGTGAGCGCCACGTCCTGACGCTCCATCAACTGCCGTATGGAGGCGGCGGTTCGGGCCACCTCGTCCCGCACGGTCGCCCTCGGGTCCACGGACATCGGGAGGAGCACGGTGTTGGCGAACATGCCGACGCTGTCCGCGAACTCCCGCACGGGCCGGTGCGCGACCGGCGCCGCGACGCGCAGCCGGGTCAGGCCGGTCACGCCGTACAGCGCCCAGGCATAGACAGCGGCCAGCAGCTCGAAGCGCGTCAGCCCGAACTCACCGCAGAGCCGGTCAAGTGCGGTGCGGTCGGCTCCGTCGAGCGCGTCGCACAGCAGCCGGCCCGTGGCGTCGTGGCCGGGGCGGGGCAGCGGCAGCGGCTGCGCTCCGGAGGTGCTCGCGGCGTCGGCGGCGTACAGGGCCGACAGCTCGTCGCGCTGCGCCGCGTACGCGGGGCCGGCGTGCCAACGGTGCTGCCAGTCGGCGAAGTCCACGGGCGTGGGTGTTTCGACGGACCGTGTCTGCACCGCGTCGCCGGTGACGGCCGCGGCGTACCCGGTGGACAGGTCGCGCAGCAGCACGTTGACCGACCAGCCGTCCACGGCGATGTGGTGCAGGTGCAGCAGCAGCGTGCCGCCGTCCCGGGACGGCAGCCAGCACGCGCGCAGCATCCTGGGGCGGGACAGGTCGAACGGCACGGCGAAGAAGACGTCGTGCGGATCGCGTTGCCCAGCGGTTTCTCCCGCCGCGTCCCCTGCCGCACCCGGCGCCGCTTCCTCCCACGGGTCGTAGGGCTCGCCCACCTGCTGCCGCAGCCCGTCGGCGGTGGCCGCGAACGCGGTGCGCAGCGCCGGGTGTCGGGCGACCAGCGCGGAGAGCGCCGTGCGCAGGGCGTCCTCGGACACCGGGCCCGTGAGGGCGAAGGCCAGCCGGACGTCGTAGGCCCGGGAGTCCGGGGACCGCTGCTGAAGGAACCACAGGCGTTCCTGCTCGCCGGTGGCCGGTCCGGACAGTTCGCTGGCCGCGACGGCCTCCGGCAGGGCGGCGGGAGCTTCGTCACGACGTGCTTCGCGCACCGCTTCAGCGACCTCGGCGAGGTCGCCGTGGAGTACGCGGTGCGCGGGCACCTCGCAGTCCAGGCGGCGCCGGATCCCGTAGCGCAGGCGCAGCGCCTTCAGGGAGTCGCCGCCGCACGCGATCCAACGGTCGCCGGGCCGGAGCCCCGCCAAGCCCAGGATCTCGCCCGCGAGGTCGAGGACCACACGTAGCGCTTCGTCCACCGGCTCCGGGCCGGTGGCCGTCGGGTGGCTGACGGCCTCGGGCCGCCACGGAGCGGCGCCGCCCGCGCGAAGGGCCGCCTCGTCGACCTTGCCGTTGGCGGTGAGCGGCAGCGCGGGGACGCGGTAGAGGTGGTGCGGGCGCATGTAGCCGGGCAGGCCGGCGGCCAAGTGCTCCTCGAACTCGGCCCAGCTCAGGTCGGGTTCGGCGACGAGGTGGGCGAGCAGCTCCGCCGGTCCGCCGTTCTCGTCGCGGCGGGCGCACACGTGGACCTGCCGTACGGACGGGTGCTCGGCGATGTGCCGCTCCACCTCGCCGGGCTCGATGCGGAAGCCGCGGACCTTGACCTGCCGGTCGGCGCGGCCGACGTAGGTGAGGTCGCCGTCGGCCGAGAGCCGTACCAGGTCGCCGGTGCGGTAGTACGCGGTGGCCGTGCCGTCGTCGTCGGGCAGGGTCACGAAGCGGCGGGCGGTCTCCTCGGGCAGGTTGCGGTACCCGGCGGCCAGACCGGCGCCGGAGAGGAGCAGTTCGGCTTCCTCGCCGAGGGCGGCGGGACGGGTGGTGCCCGGCGCGCGCAGGGCCACGCCGGTCCCGGGCAGCGGACGGCCGAGCGGTACGACGGCGGCTTCGAAGTCCCGCGGGATCGGGTGGTGCAGCGCGAACGTCGTGCACTCGGTGGGGCCGTAGATGTTGTGGACCCGGGTGCTGCTGCCGGCGTTGTGGCGGTACCAGCGCCGGACGAGCGGCGCGTTGAGCTGCTCACCGCCGACCAGCAGCTCCGTCAGCCCGGAGAAGCAGCCGGGCTCGGTGTCCACCACGGCGTTGAACAGCGCCGTGGTGACGAAGGCGCTGTGGACCCGCTCCCGCCGCAGCACGGCGGCGAGCCGCTCCGGGGACTGCACGTCCTCGTCGCCGATGACGACGCAGCAGCCACCGGTAAGCAGCGGCGCCCACACCTCGAAGCTCAGCGCGTCGAAGGCCGGGTTCGACAGACAGGCGAAGCGGGCGCCCGCCGACTCCGGGAGGAAGCCCGGGTCGGCCAGGCGCATGATGCCGGCGTCGCGTACCTCCACGCCCTTGGGGCGGCCGGTGGTGCCCGAGGTGTAGAAGACGAAGGAGACCGGTGCGGGCGTCGCGGGCGGGGGCCCGTCCGCGGTGTGGACCGGCGCGTCGAGCAGGGTGTCGACCGGCAGCGCGGTCACCCCGTCGGGCAGGCCGGACGAGAAGGCGCTGTCGTACACGTCATGCGCGTCATGTACCAGGAGCCGGGCGCCGGAGTCGCCGAGGATGTGCGCGAGCCGGTCGGCGGGGCTCAGCCGGTCGGCGGGGACGACTTGTGCGCCGAGCCGGAGCACGCCCAGCATGACGCAGACGAGCTGCCAGGACCGGGGCAGCCCCACGGCGACGGCGTCGCCGGGACCTACCCCGCGTGCGCGCAGAGCGGCCGCGACGGCGGCGGCCGAGGCGTCGAGCGTGGCGTGGCTCAGCGTCCGGTCGCCGTCGCTGACGGCAGGTGACCCGGGGGTCCGCAGGCTCTGTTCGTGCACCGCCTGGGCCAGGCCGGCGGAACGGGATGAGGTGCGCATCAGTCCTCGGTGGTGGCGGTAACGGTGGTGACGGCCGCAGTTGTGGTGGTTGTGGTTGTGGTGGCTGCGGATGTGGTGGCCGCCGCGGTGACGGCCGTGGCGGCGGGCCGGGTGAGCCGCTCCGCTATCAGTCCGGCGATCCGAGGTATTCGCTCGCCCTCCAGGACGTCCCAGTGGCCGCCGTCGACCATCTCCACGGTGAGGCCGGCGTCGGCGCGCTCACGCCAGAACCGCCGTAGCGCCTCACCCGCCGCCACGGGGTCGCCGCCCTCGGCGACCTCCGCCTCCGCGGCCTGTACGAGGAGCAGCGGGGCGGCCGAGGAACCCGGCACGTAGTCGCGGGCGGCCTCCCTGTTGTGGTTGTAGATCCGGAAGTACCGGTCGATCTGCGCGTCGTCGATCCCGGGGTACATGCCGTTGAAGCGGACCAGCTTGTCGCGGAACTCGGCGAAGTCGACCGGTGCGAACCGCTCCCGTTCCGCCGGGTCGTCCGTCCCGTGCGTGTCGAGGAGCACCACGGACACCCCGCGATGCCCGGCCAGCGCGAGCCGTCGCCCCATCTCGTGCGCGACGAGCCCGCCGAAGGAGAGGCCGCAGATCACCAGGGACTCGTCCGGCTCCGGCCGCAGCAGCGTCAGGTAGTGCTCCGCCATCGCCTCCACCGAGCGCAGCGGCTCCTCGCCCGGATCGATGCCTTGCGCCTGGATCCCCTGCACGCGGATCCCGTCCGGCAGGGCTCCGGACAGCGGGAGATAGCAGAACGCGGTGCCGCCCGCCGGGTGGACACAGATCACCCGCTGTCCGTCCCGGCCCGCCCGGAACTCCACGAGGCCGTCGTCGGGCGCCACCGGTGCCTGCCCGCGCAGCCGCGCGGCGAGCCGTTCCACGGTGGGGTACCGCAGGACGTCGCGGGTCGCGAGCGCCTGGCCGAACTCCTCCCGGATCAGATGCGCCACCTTGATGGCCGACAGCGAGGTACCGCCCACCGCGAAGAAGTCGTCGGTGATGCCGATGTCGCGGTGCACGAGCACCTGCCGCCAGATCCGGTACAGCGCCATCTCGACCCGGTCGCGCGGCGCGAGGGTGTTGACCTGGTCGGAGCGCGACGCACGGGCGCGGTCGATGACCGCCTCGCGGTCCAGCTTCCCGCTGCGGTTCAGCGGGAGCCGCGGGAACTCGGCGAAGAGCGCCGGAATCATGTAGTCCGGCAGCCGCTCGGCGAGGGCGGCGCGCCACTGCGCGGGGGTGGACTCCGGGGCCTCGCCCCGGCCGATACCCGCCACCAGGCACAGCTCGCCGGCCTCGTCCCGGTCGGCGAGGACCGCGGCCTCCTGGACGCCGGGCAGCTCCCGCAGGGCCGCCGCGACCTCGCCGGGCTCGATGCGGAACCCGCGCAGCTTGACCTGGTCGTCGGCGCGGCCCACGAACTCGTAGTTCCCGTCGGGCAGTCGGCGTGCCAGGTCGCCCGTCCGGTAGACCCGCTCGCCGGGTACGAACGGGTCGTCGGGGTAGCGCTCCCGGGTCAGGTCGGGCCGGTTGAGATAGCCCTGCGTGACGCCGGCACCGCCGATGTACACCTCGCCGACGACGCCGGGCGGCACCAGCTCGCGCCGCCGGTCAAGGAGATAGATACGGGTGTTGTCGACCGGCCGTCCGATGGGGCTGCGCCGGTCCAGGTCCCGCGGCTCGTTGTGGGTGATGCTGTAGACGGTGGTCTCGGTCGGCCCGTAGACGTAGCAGACGCGCAGACCCGGCAGGGCCTCGCGCAGTCGCCACAGCGACCGCTCCGGCAACGGCTCGGCGCCGGTGGCCAGTTGGCGCAGCGAGAGACCCGCGAGGCGGGCGCCCGGGTCCTCGTCGATCCAGGTGATGTACGAGGCGGGCAGCCACGCGTGCGCGATCCGGTGCTCGCGCATCCAGTCGAGCAGCGCCTCGGGGTCGCCCCGCCGTTCGTCGGGCACGAGGTGCAGCACGCCGCCGGTGGTCGGCGGAAGGAACAGTTCGTGCACGGAGGCGTCGAAGCCGATGCTGGCCCACGCCGACGACGGCTCGCCGGGCAGGGCGCCGTAGGCGGCGAGCCAGTTCTCCAGCAGATTGGCGATGTTGCCGTGGGTCGCGGCCACGCCCTTGGGGCGTCCGGTCGAGCCCGAGGTGTAGATCACGTAGGCGAGCTGCGACGGCGAAGGCTGCTCCCCGGGCGCGTCCTCGCGGTCCGCCTCCGCCGCCACCTCGGCCAGGTCGGGCCACGGCCCCGGCGGGTCCGCCACATCGCCGAGCACCAGGGCGGGTTCGGCCTCCTCGACGATGGCCCGGAGCCTCCCGTGGGGCTGGCCGGGGTCCAGCGGCAGATATGCGGCGCCGGCCTTCAGGACGCCCCAGATGCCGACGATCAACTCCGCCGTGCGGCCGCAGTGCAGGCCGACGACCTGCCCGGCCCGCACGCCCCGGGCGCGCAGGGCGTGCGCGAGCCGGTTGGCCCGCCGGTCCAGTTCGGCGTAGCTCAGGCGGGTGGCGCCGCAGACCAGCGCCGGCTCGTCGGGCCGCAGACGTACCTGCTCGGCGAAGCGCTCGACGGGTCCCACGACCGGGCCCGAGGTGACCCGTCCCCGCCCCTCCGCCAGGAGCCCGGCGCGCTCGTCTGCGTCGAGCAGCGCGTACCCGGTGATCTCGCGCTCGGGGTGCTCGGCCAGCTGCTCCAGCACGCGGGTGAGATAGCGGGCGAACCGCTCCACCGTGGCGTGGTCGAATAGCGCGCGGGCGTAGTCGAGGTGCCCGGCGACGCCGCCGTCCTCCTCGTGCAGCGACAGCGTGAGGTCGAACTTCGCGGCGGCGTACGGGATGTCGAGGGGCTCGACCCGGGCTCCGGGCAGTTCGAGCCAGCCCCACCGGGTCGTTCCCCACGCGAGCATCGTCTGGAACAGCGGAGTGTGGGACAGGTCGCGGCGCGGATTCACCGCGCCCACCACCCGCTCGAAGGGCAGGTCCTGATGGTCGAGCCCGCCGCGCAGCGCCGCGCGGACCCGGCCGAGCGCCTCGGCTCCGGTCGGGTCGCCGGACAACTCGGCGCGGATGGCCAGGGAGTTGACGAAGAAGCCGATCAGCCGGGCGTCCTCCGGCCTGCGCCGGCCCGCGACCGGGATCCCGACAACGGTGTCGGACTCCCCGGAGAGCAGACCGAGGAGGATGTGCCAGCCGGTGAGGAGCGCGGTGAACAGCGTGCCCCGCTCCGCGTGGGCGGCCCCGCGCAGCGCGGCCGTCAGCTCGGGGGAGAGGCGGACCGGGACCCGGCCGCCCGTGTGGTCCTGGCGCAGCGGACGCGGCCGGTCGGTCGGGAGCGCGAGCAGCGCCGGGGCGCCCGCCAACTGCTCCCGCCAGTAGGCGGCCTGCGCGGCGGCCTCCTCGCCCTCGACCCACGCGTGCTGGCGCGCGGCGTGGTCGGCGAACTGCGCGGGCAGCGGCGGTACGGGGTCGGGACCGCCGCGCAGCAGGGCGGCGTACACGGTGCTCAACTCCGTCAGCATGAGCACCATCGACCTGCCGTCGTAGACGGAGTGATGGGCCGTCAGCAGCAGGGCGTGGCGGTCCGGCGCGAGCGTGAGGAGCCGTCCCCGGACGAGCGGCCCGGAGCCGAGGTCGAAGGGGGTGTCGCACTCCTCGCGCTGCCGGGCGAGGAGCAGTTCTTCGCTGTCCTCCCGGCCGGTCAGATCCTCCGTGCGCAGCGCGAAACCGGTCGCGGGCGGCAAGATGTCCTGCCGTGCCTCGCCCTCCACCGCGACGAACCGGGTGCGCAGCGTCTCGTGCCGCGCGGCCACGGCGTCGAGGGCCCGCGCGAGCACCGCCCGGTCCAGCTTCCCCTCGATGCGGTAGGCCATCTGCTCGTTGTACGCCGTGTGCGAGCCCTCGGCCTGCTCGAGCGCCCAGAGGCGTTGCTGGCCCAAGGAGCAGCGCGGCGGCGCACCGGATTCCGGGGCGGGGGAGGAGACATCGCGGGAGGTGTGTGTCGCCGTCAAGGGGGCGGTCCTTCTGCCGTGAGGTGAACGATCGATGCCGACGAGAGCCGGACGCGGTGTCGCCGTCGCGGGGCGGACGGAGCAGGGGATGCCGGGGCGGCAGCGGAACATGGACGGCCGGGCGGGGCTCCCGACGTCTACGCGTCACTGGTCTCTCGTGGGGGACAGGTTCTGTTGCGCGAAGGTGGGCGGCGTGCGGAGTCGCGGGCTGTCGTCAGGCCTGGTCAGAGGGTCAGGGGGGCCGGCCGGTCACCATCATTGGCCTGGGTTGTTCACTGTGTCAACGGCCGCCTGTGCCCCGGTTGGTGCCCGTTTGGGCAGACCGGGCAGCGATCCGGGCATCCAGGACTGCCCTTCGGGCGTCGAGGCCGGTGACCGCGACGGATCGCGGAGCACCGGCCAAGGAGCGCCGTCACCAGCTGATCCTGGCCGCCACCGGCAGGTGGTCGCTGCCGGTGGCCGGCAGCACCCATGCGCTCGTCGGTTCCACGCCGCGGACCAGGATCTGGTCGATCCGTGCCACCGGGAAGCTCGCTGGCCAGCTGTAGCCGAAGCCGTTCCCCGCCCTCTCCTGGGCCGAGTCCAGGCGCGCGGTGAGGCCGTCGAGCGCGCGGTCGTCCGTGGTGCCGTTCAGGTCGCCGAGCAGCACCATCCGCTCGTTCGGTTCGGCCGCGACGGCCTTGGCGAGCGCCGCCGCGTTGCGGTCCCGGGTACCCGTCCCGAAGCCGTCCCCGGGGACCACGCGCACGGACCCCAGGTGGGCCACGTACACCGCCAGTGGCCCCTGGTCCGTGGCCACCGTGGCGCGCAGCGCCCGGTTGTCGGCCATCGTTCTCCCGACCGGTTCGGTGGCGGCCAGCGGCCCGTAGTCCGTCTCGATGTCGACCGGCCTGGTGTCCGAAAGCGGCAGCTTGCTCCACAGCCCGACCGTGCCCCGCACCACGTGGTACGGATACGCCTTCGCCAGCCCCTTCTCGTACAGCGGCTTGGCCTGCTCGGAGATCTCCTCAAGGGCCAGCACGTCCGCCGTTGAGGCGGCCAGGTCGCGGACGGTGCCGGCCGGGTCGGGATTCCCGGCGCCGACGTTGTGGCCGACCACGGTGAGGTCACCGCCCGGGCGGGACTTGTCGGTGAGCAGCCCGCCGAAGAGACTCAGCCACACCGTGACCGGCAGCAGCAGCGCGACCAGCGCGGAGGCGGAGCGGCGCCACAGCGCCCCGGCCAGCAGCACCGGAACGAACAGGCCGAACCACGGCAGGAAGGTCTCCACCAGGCTGCCGAGTCCCCGGCGGTCCGTGATCCGCGCGTGCAGCAGCATGAGCAGGCCGAGCAGCACCGCCAGCGCCGCGAGGACGAGGCCGCGCTGCCAAGGGCCCGGGCGGGTGGCGCAGTGGAGCGCCCGGCGGACGCGGGTCCGCCAGGTGCCGGTTCGCACGCCGGTGCTGAGACCGGCTCCGGTGTCCTGGCGGACGGCACACTCCTCTCCCGCCTCCGCCGCGTCCACCTGCGTCATGGTCCGTTCTCGCGCACTGCCGGTCACTGCTGCATCCTCGGGTCCTGGGTGGGGTCGGCATACATACGTCGGCAGCCGTGCTCGATCGCGTCGGTGCGCAGTTCGTAGTGCCAGGGTTCGTTGCGGTAGATCTGGCACAGCCCGTACGCGGCACCGTGCCCGGACAGCCACGCCGCCGCGTCGGAGCGCCCGATGTCGACCGCGTCCCCCGACACGTGCGGGGACGTCGCTGTGGTGGCCACCCAGCGAGCGGCCTCCTCTTCGGAGCCGTACTTGGCGACGGCCTTGCGGAAGAGCTGCTCCTGGTACTCCGGGGAACGCCAGCCGCTGTTGACGTAGAACGTGGTTCCGTCGGCCGCGGCGGCCTTCGCGCCCCGGCGCAGGGCCTCGCGCAGCTCCGGATCGAGACGGGTCACGGCCGGAGTCGTGTCGTCGAAGACCGTCACGTCGTCGGGAACGACACCATCGGCCTCGCCTGCCCCACCGCGGTCCTCACGGTGCCCACGGTCCTCCCGGTGCAGAGAGTTCGAGGGCGAGGCGGCCGAGAAGGGCGAGTCCTTCGACACCTGGTGGAGGAGGGCCACGGTGACCGCGGCTATCGCAGCCATCGCGGCCATCAGGACGACGACCAGGACCGGGCGGATCCAGTGGGTCGCTGTCCGTGCGGGCCTCGGAGCTAAGGGCGGGACTGCCGGTGGGATTCGAGTCATGCCGCCAGTCAAGGGAGCGCGGTGTTGCCGGGGCGTATGTCGTTTTCGATACGCCGGCGATATGTACCGGCTCGTAGCATCGACGACATGCGTGTGCTGATCGTCGAGGACGAGCCCTATCTGGCGGAAGCAGTCCGTGACGGCCTGCGCCTGGAAGCGATCGCGGCCGACATCGCGGGCGACGGCGACACCGCGCTGGAACTGCTGAGCATCAACACGTACGACATCGCCGTACTCGACCGGGACATCCCAGGACCCTCCGGCGACGAGATCGCCGAACGCATCGTCGCCACGGGCAGCGGCATGCCGATCCTCATGCTCACCGCGGCCGACCGGCTCGACGACAAGGCCTCGGGTTTTGAACTCGGAGCCGACGACTACCTCACGAAACCCTTCGACCTCCGAGAGCTCGTGCTCAGGCTCAGAGCGCTCGACCGCAGACGCGCCCACAGCAGGCCGCCCGTGCGGGAGATCGCGGGGCTGCGGGTGGACCCGTTCCGCAGGGAGGTCTACCGGAACGGTCGCTACGTCGCGCTGACCAGGAAGCAGTTCGCCGTACTCGAAGTCCTGGTCGCCGCGGAAGGCGGTGTCGTCAGCGCCGAGGAGCTCCTGGCGCGCGCGTGGGACGAGAACACCGACCCGTTCACCAACGCCGTGCGCATCACCGTCTCGGCCCTGCGCAAGCGGCTGGGACCGCCCTGGATCATCGCCACGGCGCCGGGCGTCGGCTACCGCATCGACACGCGGCCGGCGGCCGGACACGAGACCAAAGACGGGGGTGCCGACTGTGGATAGGGCGCCTGGCTTGAGCGTTCGCGTCAAACTCACCCTCAGCTACGCGGGGTTCGTGATGGCCGCCGGTGCCCTGCTGCTGGCCGCCGTATGGGTGTTCCTCCTGAAGTACGTCCCTGACGACTGGGACCGCCGAATGCTCTACGAGAACCCCAACCGTCAACTCCTCCTGGGCAGGTTCGCCCCGGCGGCGGCCACGATCATGGCGTGCCTCCTGGTGTTCGGGCTCCTGGGGGGATGGATTCTCGCCGGCCGCATGCTCGCTCCCCTGACCCGCATCGCGGACGCCACACGCATGGCCGAGAACGGCTCTCTCTCCCACCGCATCCGGCTGCCGGGCCGAAAGGACGAGTTCCGCGAACTCGCCGACGGCTTCGACGCGATGCTCGTACGGCTGGAAGCGCACGTCGCCGAACAGCAGCGCTTCGCGGCCAACGCCTCTCACGAGCTGCGCACCCCGCTGGCGACCTCGAAGGCGCTTCTCGACGTGGCCCGCACCGACCCGGACCGCGACACCGCCGAACTCATCGACCGGCTCCACGCCGTCAACACCCAGGCGATCGACCTCACCGAGGCCCTGCTCGTCCTCACCCGCGCCGACCAGCGTTCCTTCACGCGAGAGCGCGTCGACCTGTCCCTCCTGGCCGAAGAAGCCACCGAAACCCTTCTCCCGCTCGCGGAGAAACGCGGCGTCACCGTCGAGACCAGCGGCGACATCACCCCCACGAGCGGATCCCCGGCGCTCCTGCTCCAGCTGACCACGAACCTCGTGCACAACGCGATCGTCCACAACCTGCCGGGACAGGGCACGGTGTGGGTCACCACCAGTATCCGCCCCGGGACGGTGGTGCTCACCGTCGAGAACACCGGCGAGCAGATGACCCCGGAGCTGGCCGCGACCCTCACCGAGCCCTTCCAGCGCGGTACCGAACGCGTCCGGACCGACCACGCGGGCGTCGGCCTCGGCCTGGCGATCGTCAAGACCATCACCCAGGCACACGACGGAACCCTCGTCCTGACCCCGCGCCCAACCGGCGGGATCCGCATCACCGTGGAGCTGCCCGCGGCGCCCGGGACACTCGAAGGCGGAGGGCAGTAGAGGCGAGCGCCGTGCCGTTTCGGGCCCGTCGTCGGTGCCGCTCACCAGCTCCGCTCCGCCGTCCTCCGTCCGTCGACCCACGCCCGGATCGCCGACGTGGTGGTCCCCGCGTGCTCCCGGCGAGGCCGACCGGTGCCCGGCCCAGGTGTTCCAGGCGGTGCGTCACCAGGTGCGCGACGTTTCCGCCCGCCGACCGGCCCACGATCACGAGAGGTCCGTCCCCGGCATGCCGCAGGACGTTCTCGGCCTGGGCGCAGGCCAGTGCGGCACGATCCGCCGGTACGGCGGAACCGGCGCCGATCCCGGGATGCGGGAACTCCAGGACGTCCCACGCGTCCGAGTCGTCACGGAAGGCGCCGTGGAAGCGCGGGAAGTCTCCGCCCACCGACGCGAACGACGGGTGGTACGCCGGGAAGTAGACGACCGTCGGCCTGCCGGAGCGCGGGCGGCCGTGGGAGCGGCGGACCGGGGGCGGGCCGTGCCGGGAGCCCTGGGCGGCGGTGAAGGTGGGCAGCGCCCAGGACGCCGTGACGAGCAGGTGCATCGCCGCCACCGGCTGTCCGGCGGAACTGACAGCCCGGAACAGCGAGGAGAGGCTGTACGCGGGCCGCTCGGCGGCTGTGGTCCCGGGGGTATCTTCGGTGACTGCCGCAGGAGTCGCTCCGATGGGTGCTTCTCCCTCCAACCGGCCCAGCAGAACCAGCAGGTGACGTGCGAGGTCCCCGACCGTCCGGTGCTCGAACACCACTGCCACCGGCAGCCTGAGCGTGAGCGCGATGCTCAAACGGTTGCGGAGCTGCACCGCCGTGAGGGAGTCGAACCCCAGCTCGGCGAGCGACCTGCCGGCCGGGAGCGCGTCGGCGTCCGGATAGCCGAGCACCTCGGCCACGGCGGCTCCCAGCAACTCTCCGAGCGTCGAGTCCCGTTCGTCGACGGGCAGTCGGTTGAGCTTTTCCCGCCAGGCTCCGGACGCGTGGGCCTGCTCGGTGCCGGAGTCGCTTCCGGAGGTCGTCGTCGCCGCAGCCGTCGGGCGGGTCCGGCGGACGAGTCCGTGCAGCAACGGCGGCACCACGTGCCCGGCGCCCGACCGGAGCGCGCCCCGGTCGATGAGGACCGGCGCGAGGACCGGCTCGGACGACCCCAGCGCGGCATCGAACAGGGCGAGGCCCTGCCGGGTGGACAACGGTACGAGCACGTCACGCGTCTGTGGGCGGGGCCGGGGTGATCCCGGTGCCGGTCCCGCCGCCATACCGTCGGCATGCTCCCACGGGCCCCACGCCAGCGACACCGTCGGCAGCCCTTCGGCGGTGCGGCGCCGGGCGAAACCGTCGAGGAACGCGTTGGCGGCCGCGTAATTGCCCTGGCCCGCCGGACCGAGCAGACCGGAGACGGAGGAGAACACGACGAACGCCGAGAGCGTCATGTCGCGGGTCAGTTCGTGCAGATGCCACGCGGCGTCGGCCTTCGGCCGCAGCACGGCCGCCATCCGCTCGGGGGTCAGCGAGTCCAGCACGCCGTCGTCGAGCACTCCGGCGGAGTGCACCACGGCCGTCAGTGGCGGTTCGCAGCGCTTGATCACCTCGGCAAGGGCCGCACGGTCGGCCGTGTCGCAGGCGACGATGTCGACCCGCGCCCCCAACTCCGTGAGCAGCGCGCGCAGTTCCGCGGCACCGGGCGCGCGTGGCCCACGGCGTCCGGTCAGCAGCAGATGTCGTACGCCGTGTTCCGAGACGAGATGACGCGCCAGCTCCGCGCCCAGCGCACCGGTGCCGCCGGTGATGAGCACGGCGCCCTCCGCGCCGAAGGAAGTGGCCGTCACGTCGGCCTCGCCACCGCTCGCGGACAGTCGCGGGACCGTCACCCGCCCCTCACGTAACCGGAGTCGAGGCTCTCCGGTGGCGACCGCCGCCGCAAGCAACCGCAGTGACTCCGACCGCCCGTCCACATCCACCAGGACGACGCGGCCGGGCAGCTCCGACTGGGCCACGCGCACCAGCCCCCAGACCGCCGCACCCGCCAGGTCGGGCACCGGGGCGGTGGCATCCCGTGTCACCACCACCAGCCTGGAGCCTGCCGCGCCCGGATCGCTCTGCCAGTCCCGCAGCGTCTTGAGGACCCTGCCGGTCAACTCGTGCACGCCGGGCAGCGGATCGGAGTCCGACGCGGAAGGGACAGCTGTGACAGCGACGAAGTCGGGGTCCGTGCCGCCGGGCAGAAACGCGTCGAGGCCGAGCTGGTCGGACCCGCTTGTCGCCCACACCCGCCCAGCCGCCCTGCCGGACGGACCGAGGACGTTCAGAGGCGCCCACTCGGGGCGCAGCAGAGCCCGTCGTACGAGGTCGTCATGTGCCAAGCCGACGTGCTCCGACGGGAGTTCCCTCGTCGTCAGTGATGCCACGCGGGCCACGAGGCGGCCCGACGGGTCGGCAAGGATGAGGGAGACCGTGTCCGTGCCCGTACGTGTCACCCGGACCCGCAGTTCCGTGGCGCCGCAGGCGTGCAGGATCACCCCGCTCCACGCGAACGGAACCCGGAGCGCGCCCCGCCCGGCGGGCGCGGCGAGCAGCGGCGCGTGCAGCGCGGCGTCGAGCAGTGCCGGGTGGAGCCCGAAGCGGCCGGCCTCCGAGGCGTGCGACGCGGGCAGGCGGACCTCCGCGAAGACATCGCCGTCGCGCCGCCAGACCGCGCCGACCCCCTGGAAGGCGGGCCCGTAGGCGAGTCCGGCGTCGGCGAGGGCGGCGTACGCATCGGTGAGGTCGACCGACTCGGCCCCATGCGGGGGCCACTGGGCGGCCCCGTCCTCCCAGGCGCCCCCTTCCGCCTCCGAAGGACGCCCCCGTACCAGCTGTCCGGACACGTTCCGGGTCCACGGCGTGTCCTCGGCGGAGTCCTCCGGCCGGGTGTAGACGTCGACCGGGCGTCGGCCCGCGTCGTCGGGGCCGCCCACCACGACCTGGACGCGTGCCGACGAGGAATCGGGCAGGGCGAGCGGACGCAGCAGCACGAGGTCGTCGACCGTCCCGCAGCCCACTTCGTCCCCCGCCCGCACGGCCATCTCCACGAACACCGTCCCTGGCACGATCACCTTTCCGGCGATGACATGGTCGGCGAACCAGGGGTGCGCGGGGAGGGACAACAGCCCCGCGAGTACGGTCCGTTCCGTGCCCGGCACCGGGAAGGCCGGACCCAACAGGGGTGGGGCGTGCTCGGTGGCGGCTGTGCGCGGGACGTCCAACCAGTACCGCTGTCGCTGGAAGGGGTACGTCGGCAGGTCCACGCGCCGCGCGCCGGAACCCGCGTACACCGCCGCCCAGTCGACGGCGGCCCCCGCCACATGCAGCCGCGACACCGCCGACAGGAGGGTCTCCGGTTCGTGCTCACCGCCACGGGTGGCGACGGCGAGAGCGCAGCCGCCGCCGTCCGGTGCCTCGGCCAGACAGTCGGTGACCGCCGCGGTGAGGACCGGGCCGGGGCCGAGCTCCAGGTACGACGAGACGCCGTCGTCCGCGAGCCGGCGCACGGCGTCGGCGAACCGCACGGGCAGCCGGGCATGCCGCACCCAGTACTCGGGCGAGCACAGCTCGGCGGCCTCGGCGAGCCGTCCTGTCACGGTGGAGACGATCGGGATCCGCGGCGACCGGAAGGCCGACTCCCGCGCGACAGCGCGGAACGCGTCGAGCATCGGCTCCACCAGGGGGGAGTGGAAGGCGTGGCTCACCCGCAGCCGAACCGCCTTGCGGCCACGTGCCCCGAAGGAGGCGGCCACCGCGAGGACCGCGTCCGAGACGCCCGAGACCACCACCGAGCGGGGCCCGTTGACGGACGCGATCGCCACCCGCCCACCGAACTCGGCCAGCACAGGCAGGACTTCACCCTCGGCCGCGTCCAGTGCCACCATCGCGCCACCGCCGGGCAACGCCTGCATCAGCCGTCCGCGGGCGGCGACGAGCATCGCCGCGTCGGGCAGGTCGAGCACACCGGCGACGTGCGCCGCCGCCAGCTCACCGACGGAGTGGCCGACGAGATGACCGGCCCGGACACCCCACGACTCGAGCAGCCGGTACAGCGACACCTCGAAGGCGAAGAGCCCGGCCTGCGCGAAGTCCGTACGGTCCAGGAGGGCCGCGACCGGTGAGCCGGGCTCGGCCGAAAGCACCTCGCCGAGCGGCCGGGGGAGAGCGCCGTCCAGGTGCCGGCAGGCCTCGTCGAAGGCTTCGGCGAAGACGGGGAAGGCGGCGCGCAGTCCGGCGCCCATCCGGGGGCGCCGGGCGCCCTGCCCGGTGAACAGGAAGGCCGTACGGATCTCCGGGGACGCCAGGCTTCGTACGACTCCCGGTGCCTCCCGGCCCTCGGCGAGTGCGGTCAGCGCGTCGAGTACCCGTGTCCGGTCACCGGTCGGCACCATCGCCCGATGAGCGAGGGCGGGGCGCGAGACCGCCAGCGAGCGCGCGATGTCGGCGGACGACAGGCCCGGTGCGTCCGCCACTTCGGTGGCGAGCTGTCGTGCCCGGGCGCGCAAGGCGGGGGCATCGGCGGCGGAGAGCAGCCACGGAGCGGGCGGTGCGGAGCGGGCATCCTGGGAGAGGGCCGTCCCCACCCCGTCCTCCGGCGCCTCCTCCAGGATCACGTGCGCGTTCGTCCCGCCGATACCGAAGGCCGAGACCCCCGCCCGCCGCGGCCGGTCCGACGCGGGCCAGGGCCGGGCGGCGGTCAACAGCTCCACCCGGCCCGAGTGCCAGTCCACGTGCGGTGTCGGTGAGTTGGCGTGCAGCGTGCGGGGCAGCTCGCCATGGCGCATGGCCTGCACCATCTTGATGACGCCCGCGACTCCGGCGGCCGCTTGCGTGTGTACGAGGTTGGACTTGACCGACCCGAGCCGCAGCGGCACTTCGCGGTCTTGTCCGTACGTGTCCAGGATGGCCCGCGCCTCGATGGGGTCGCCGAGCCGGGTGCCGGTGCCGTGCGCCTCCACCGCGTCGACGTCGTCGGCGCGCAGTCCCGCGTCCGCGAGGGCGCGCGTGATCAGCCGCCGCTGGGCCGGGCCGTGGGGCGCGGTGAGGCCGTTGGACGCGCCGTCGGAGTTGACGGCGGAGCCGCGGAGGACGGCCAGGACCGGATGGCCGCCCCGCCGCGCGTCGGACAGCCGCTCCAGGAGGACGAGTCCCGCGCCCTCGGCCCAGGCCGTGCCGTCGGCCGCCGCCGAGAACGACTTGCAGCGCCCGTCCGGCGCGAGGCCGCGCTGCCTGCTGAAGGCGAGGAACGGGTGGGGCGTCGCCATCACCGTGACCCCGCCCGCGAGCGCCAGCGAGCACTCGCCCGAGCGCAGCGCCCGTGCCGCCCAGTGCAGCGCCACCAGCGAGGAGGAGCAGGCGGTGTCGAGCGTGATCGCGGGTCCGCGCAGCCCGTACACGTACGAGATCCGTCCGGACGTCACGCTGCCCGCCGAGCCCAGACCCAGGTGGGCCTCCAGCTCGTGGCGGCGCGTGAAGCGGCCGGCGTAGACGGCGTACATCTGGCCGACGAAGACGCCGGTGTCGCTCTCGCGCAGCGACGCCGGGTCGATCCCGGCCCGCTCCCACACCTCCCAGGACGTCTCAAGGAGCAGGCGCTGCTGGGGGTCCGTCGCGAGTGCCTCGCGCGGCGAGATCCCGAAGAGACCGGCGTCGAACTCCGCGGCCCGGTGCAGGAAACCGCCGTGACGGGTGTACGAGGTGCCGATGCGGTCGGGATCGGGGTCGTACAGCGCGGCCAGGTCCCAGCCGCGGTCGGTGGGGAACGCGGAGATGGCGTCCCGGCCCTGAGAGCCTGTCTTTGAACCCCCGCCTGCGCCCCGACGCTCGGCACGCACGCTCGGCGCACGGAGCCCCAGGACAGGTGGCTCCGCCACATGACCTGGAGCTCCGCACACCGATCGCACGCTTCCCCAAGCTCTCGGCTCCGCTCGAGCAGGGGAGGCCCCAATCCGCCGCTGCGCCCACGCTTCGCGCGGACGACGAGGGTTCAAAGACAGGCTCTGAGACACCAACTGCCACAGCTCTTCGGGCGAGTTGACATCACCTGGGAACCGGCAGCCCATGGCGACGATCGCGACGGGATCGTCCTCGTGGTTACGGTTCCCGACGTCGTACGGCCGCCGCAGCCGTGTCCGCCGTCCCGAGGAGGCGCTCGCGAAGAGCGTCGCGTGCAGGTACCGGGCCGCCTCGGCCGGTGTCGGGTGGTCGAAGACCAGCGTCGAGGGCAGCCTCGCCCCGGTCAGCGCTCCGAGCCGGTCCACCAGCTCGACCGCGGCCAGGGAGGTCAGGCCGAGGTCGGCGAACGGGCTGTCAGCGGCGGGCAGATCATCCGGCGCGCGCCCGCAGGCCTCGGCCGTCGCGGCCAGCACCGTCTGCCGCAGCGCGCGGTCCCGCTCGTCGGGGGAGAGCGCGAGGAGCCGCTCGCGCGGGGCGCTGCCGGCCGGCGGGGCCGGGGCGGGGACGACCAGCCGGTGCCGGGCGATCTTGCCGGACGCGGTGCGCGGCACCGCGGCGATCTCGCGGACCTCGGCCGGCACCTTGTACGCGGCGAGGCGGGCCCGGCACTCGGTGAGCACCCGGCGCGCGTCGAACCCGTCAGGACCCGGTACGACGAGGGCGACCGGCACCTCGCCGAGCACGTCGTGCGGCAGCCCCACGACCACGGCGTCGGACACGCCGGGGCACCGCGCCAGGACCTGTTCGATCTCCGTCGGATGGATGTTCTCGCCGCCGCGGATGATCAACTCGACCAGCCTGCCGGTGAGTCGGAGGTGGCCGTGGGCGCAGAAGCGGCCGAGATCGCCCGTGCGGTACCAGCCGTCCCGCAGTGCGGCGGCCGTCGCCTCGGGCTGCTCGTGGTACCCGGTCATCAGGCTCGGCCCCCGCACCCAGACCTCGCCCTCGGCCCCGCCTGGAAGTTCTGCGAGGCTTTCCGTGTCGACAACGCGTACGTCCATGCCGGGAATGGGAGGGCCGCAGGAGCCGTCGACCCTGGCCCCCTCGGGGCGGTTCGCCGTGATCACGCCGCAGGTCTCCGTGCTGCCGTACGCGTCGAGCAGCGGCGCCCCCAAGGCGCTTTCCACGGCCGCGCGCAGTGCGGGGCCGCTCGGCGCACCGGCCACGACGCACATCCGCAACGCCCGTGGGGGCGGGGCTCCACCCGCCGACTCGACCAGCCGGTGATACGTGGCGGGCACACCGCCCAGCAGGGTGAACGGCCCGCCGAGACCCGCGTCCTGCGAGGCCAGCACCTGCCGCAGGCCGCCCGGCGGCAGCGGCTCGCCCGTGAGCCGGGCGCTCGCGCCCACGGCCGTCACGCCCAGGATCGCCAGCGAGTGGCTGAAGCTGTGGAACAGCGGAAGCGGCCAGAGCAGCCGGTCCTCGGGACAGAGGCCGAAGAGCGGGGCGTAGCAGGCGGCGACGGACCAGAGCGCGGCCCGTTGGGTGGACAGCACGCCCTTGGGGCGGCGAGTGGTGCCGGAGGTATAGAGCATCCAGGCCGGTTCATCGAGGCCGAGCCGGTCGATGGCCGCGCCGCGCGCGCTCGTGACGGCGGCCGCGTGTTCGAAGAGGTGCGCGCCGTCCGGGGCCGGTCCGGTGCCGGTGATCAGGGCGCGGAGGCGGTCGTGCGGCGGGCCGGGGCGCCGCATGCGTGCCAGGTGTGCGGCGTCCGTGACGACGTATGCGGCGCCGCTGTCCTGAAGGAAGTGGGCGAGTTCGGCGTCGGACGACCGAGGATCGAGCGGGACGCCGACCATCCCCGCCCGCAGGACAGCGAGGCAGCTCTCCACCGTTTCCACACAATTGCCCAGGCAGATCGCGACGCGATCACCTCGGTGGAGTCCCGTCCCGGCCAGATGTGCGGCCAGCGCGCGGGTGCGGCGCTCCAACCCGGCGTAGGTGACGCGTCGGGAGGCGTCCGCGTAGGCGACACGTTCCGGTGATCGCTCGGCGTGCTCCTTCAGCAGCTCCGGAACCGGCCGGATCAGGTCGTCGCGTCTCATGGGTCCCCGCCCCTCAAAAGCCCAGCTCCGTAACGATGTTGAGCCTAGGCGCGGGCGGGCGGGAAGCGGGGCTGAACATCCAGGTCGGAGAGAGGAGCGGCAGATGAGACAAAGCAGGCCCAGATTCAGCCCAGTTAAAAGTGCCCCTTCGCCTCGCAGTCGCCGCTGACGGCATTCCGTAAAGACATCGTCACCCCAGGTCACGAGGCCTGTCGTCGCCGTCCGGGGCCTCGCGGGCGGTCACCGGCCGATAGATCGAGGTTCAAAGGTTGAGCACAAGTTGCACACATCCCCTCTCCAGGGCGGCTTCGATGGTCTAGATTGACCGTGCTTCACATGCGGACACGAGGCGACAAATAATGATCTATAGGTCCGATGTCCTGGACAGCCATGTTGTGCGTCCTTGGCACCCGGCCTGGGGGAGAGCAATTCCTGGAGCCCTGGAGAGGGCCTCGGGTGCGGGGAGCACTCGGGGTTCGGAAGGGTTTTCGCGTACTTCGAGAGTCCGGTAGCACCTGCACGTCTGCTGCCGCCTGGGTGGGTTGTCGAAGTAGCGCTGACACAGCGGATTGCCATGCGCGGGGGGCGGGGGCCTCCCGAGGGGAGGAACAGCACGGCGCGGGGGGCAGGGGTGCCTCCCGGGAGAAACGTGTCAGGCGAGCACGTCGAACCATTGGTGACCTGGGGGGTCCTGTGCAACAGGGGGAATTAGTCAACCCGTTTCCGTCGGCGCGTGTGGCGAGCGGGGCAATCAGCCGGCCGGCCAGCGACTGGGAGCAGCGCTACCGCCGCACCGTGATAACCAGCGACACCGTGGCCACCGCTTTCATAGTGGGGGCGATCGGCAACTTCTTCGGAGTCCGGGACGCGGCCAACTGGCACGAGAAATGGGGAATTCTCGCATTCGGCACCGAGCTCCTCATATTGGGAGCGCTTGCGATGAGCCGGGCGTGGGCTCCGGCCGTACTCGGCCAGGGCGCCGAGGAATTCCGCCGGCTCGGGCGCTCACTGTTCACGGCGGCCGTCGTCCTGGCACTCGGCGGTATCGCTCTCACTTCGCGCAACATCAAGCTCTGGATCTTCGTCGCGATCCCGGCGATCGCACTCGTCACCATGACCGAGCGATATCTGCTGCGCCTCTGGCTGCACAAGCAGCGGAAGGAAGGACGGTGCCTGCGCCCGGTGCTCGCGGCCGGCAGCCTGGACACCGTGCGCGACCTGATCACCCGGGCCCGCAAGCTGCCGCACCTCGGCTGGCGGGTGGAGGCGGTGTGCACGGCCGACGGTCTGGGGCTCGACGGCGACCAGCTGGAGGGAGTGCCGGTCGTCGGTCGCCTTGCGGACGTCGCGGGCCACGTCAGCCGCGACGGGTACCGCGTCATCGCGGTCACACCCGACCCGCACTGGTCACCGGAGCGGCTGCAGCGGCTGGCCTGGAACCTCGAAGGCAGCGATGCCGAGATGGTCGTGGCCCCCGTCCTGATGGAGGTGGCGGGACCGCGGCTGCACGTCGACGCGGTGCTCGGCATCCCGCTGCTGCGGGTCAGCATGCCGACGTTCACCGGGGGCCGCCGGGCGGTCAAAGGCGTCGTCGACCGGCTGGGCGCGGCGATCCTGCTGCTGCTGTTCGCGCCGCTGATGGTGCTCGTCGGGCTGCTCGTCCTGGCGGACAGCCGGGGCGGGGCGCTGTACAGACAGCGCAGAGTCGGCAAGGACGGCCGCGAGTTCACGATCTTCAAATTCCGCACCATGGTCACCGGCGCCCACAAGGCACGCGCCGATCTTGCCGAGCTCAACGAAGGCGCGGGGCTGCTGTTCAAGGTCCGCCGGGACCCGCGGGTGACCCGGGTGGGAGCGGTGCTGCGCCGGTACTCGATCGACGAGCTCCCGCAGCTCTTCAACGTACTCACCGGTTCGATGTCGCTCGTCGGCCCGCGGCCGCCACTGCCGGAGGAGTCCGCGGCGTACGGCCCGGACATCCGGCGGCGTCTCCTGGTGAAGCCCGGGCTCACCGGTCTGTGGCAGATCAGCGGACGCAGCGATCTGCCCTGGGAGGAGGCGGTCCGCCTCGACCTGCGGTACGTGGAGGACTGGTCGCTCGCCCTGGACACAGTGATCCTGTGGAAGACGCTGCGCGCGGTGCTCCAGGGCCAGGGGGCCTACTGATGTACGGGGGGCTGATGAACGGGGGGCGCCGTCCGATCGGCGTACGGACGGCAGGCCCCAAGGGCCTGTCCGGGGGGAGGAGCGGTTCATGAGAATAAGCGTCTTAGGGCTCGGCTATGTGGGCTGCGTGTCGGCCGCGTGTCTGGCGAGCCTGGGTCACGAGGTCATCGGGGTCGACGTGAACCCGGTGAAGGTCGACCTGGTCAACGACGGCAAGGCACCGGTGGTCGAGGAGCGGATCGGCGAACTCACCGCCGAGGTCGTGGCCTCCGGAAAGCTGCGCGCCACCGGCGACGTGCGCGAGGCGATCATGGGAAGCGAGGTGTCCCTCGTCTGCGTGGGCACGCCGTCGGCGCCCAACGGCAGCCTGAGCACCAGGTACTTGGAGCGGGTCACCGAGCAGATCGGCGCCGCGCTCGCCGAGCGGGACGGGCGCCACACCGTCGTGTTCCGCAGCACCATGCTGCCGGGCACCTGCCTCAACCTGCTGGTGCCGATCCTGGAGAAGGCCGTCGGCGGAACGGCCGGGGTGGACTTCGGGGTCGCGGTCAACCCGGAGTTCCTGCGCGAGGGCACGAGCGTGCGGGACTTCTTCGACCCGCCGAAGACCGTCATCGGCGAACTCGACACGGCGAGCGGCGACGCGGTCGCGGCGCTGTACGGGGGACTGCCCGGCGAGACGTTCAGGGTGCCGGTCCCGACGGCCGAGGCGATCAAGTACGCGGACAACGCGTTCCACGGCCTCAAGATCGGCTTCGCGAACGAGCTGGGCGCGGTGTGCCAGGCGCTCGGGGTGGACTCGCACCAGGTCATCGACGTGTTCCTGGCCGACCGCAAGCTGAACATCAGCCCCGCCTATCTGCGGCCCGGCTTCGCCTTCGGCGGCTCCTGCCTGCCCAAGGACCTGCGCAGCCTGGTGTACGCGGCGCAGCGGGCCGACGTCTCGGTGCCCATCCTGTCCCACGTACTGCCCTCCAACTCCGACCATCTGCAGCGCGCGGTGGAGCTGGTCGAGCGCACGGGCAAGCGCCGGGTCGGCCTGTTCGGGCTCTCCTTCAAGCCCGGCACCGACGACCTCCGCGAGAGCCCGCTCGTCGAGCTGGCCGAGCGGCTCTTCGGCAAGGGGTACGACCTGCGGATCTACGACGCCAACGTGAGCCTCTCGCGGCTGATGGGCGCGAACCGCGAGTACATCGAGACCCGGCTTCCGCACCTCGCGCAGCTGCTCGCCGACTCCGTCGAGGAGGTACTGGAGCACGCCGAGGTGTGCCTGGTCGGGACCAAGGACCCGGCCGTGCTCTCGGCGCTGCCCCACGGCGACGCCCCGGTGATCGTCGACCTCATCCACCTTCCCGACGCCGAAACGCGCCGAACTGAACCGGGGTACATAGGCCTTGCTTGGTGACACGACCAGTAACGACCGCCAGGCACGGCGCGCGCTGATCCTGGTGGAGAACCTGTCGGTGCCGTTCGACCGGCGGGTGTGGCAGGAATGCACGACACTGCGCGACGCGGGCTGGCAAGTGCACGTCATCTGTCCGCAGGGGACCAAGCGCGACACGGAGCCGGAGGCGGAGATCGACGGGGTGCGGATCCACCGCTACCCGCTGCGCGCCGCCACCGGCGGACCGGCCGGCTATCTGCGGGAGTACGGATCGGCGCTGTGGCACACGGCCCGCCTCGCCCGCAAGGTCGGACCGGTCCACGTGGTCCACGCCTGCAACCCGCCGGACCTGCTGTTCCTGCCCGCGCGGTGGCTGACGCGGCGCGGCGCGCGGTTCGTCTTCGACCAGCACGACCTGGTGCCCGAGCTGTACCTCTCCCGGTTCGACCGCGGTCAGGACCTGCTCTACCGGGGCGTGTGTGCGCTGGAGCGGATGACCTACCGGGCCGCGGACATCGTGATCGCCACCAACGAGAGCTACCGGGACGTCGCGGTGCGCCGCGGCGGCAAGCGGCCTCAGGACGTCTTCGTGGTGCGCAGCGCGCCCCAGGTCGACCGGTTCCAACCCGTGGCACCCGAACCGGAGTTGAAGAACGGCAAGCCTCATCTCCTGTGCTATCTCGGAGTCATGGGGCCGCAGGACGGCGTCGACTACGCCCTGCGTGCCCTGGCCAAACTGCGCGACGAGGCCGGACGGACCGACTGGCACGCGGTGTTCGTCGGCTCCGGGGACGCCTTCGACGCGATGGTGGAGCTGTCCCGGCAGCTCGGGCTCAGCGACCAGGTGCGGTTCACCGGCCGAATACCCGACGCCGACCTGGTGCGCTACCTGTCCACCGCGGACGTGTGCCTCTCGCCCGACCCGCGCAATCCGCTCAACGACGTGTCGACCATGAACAAGGTCCTCGAATACATGGCGATGGGCCGGCCGATCGTCTCCTTCGACCTCCGGGAGGCGCGTGTCTCCGCCGGCGACGCCGCCCTCTACGCGCCCGCCAACGACGAGGCCGAATTCGCCCGTCTCATCGCACTGCTCCTTGACGATCCGGAGCAGCGGGCGAGGATGGGCAAGACCGGCCAAGAGCGGATCACGGGGCAGCTCTCCTGGCAGAACTCCCAGCGCTCGCTGCTCGCCGCCTACGCCGCCGCCTGTGGTGGCCGCACTCCGGCGGCGCCAGGCGGCCCGGCCCGGTCAGGGAGGAGGCCGCGCCGTTGAGCGACGACACGATACGCCTGGTCACCGTCGGGCGGATTCTCCGTCGGCGCTGGCGGCTACTCGCCGTCGTCGCCGTGCTTGGCGCACTGGTGGGCTACGGCGCCTCCCTGCTGTTCCCGCCCAGTTACACGACATCGGCGTCGGTGCTGCTGCCGGGACAGTGGGAGGAGCGCGAGCTGCTGACCCAGGCGGAGATCGCGACAAGTTCGGAGGTCGTCGACCGCGCCGCCGACACGCTCCACTGGTCCGGCGTCAGCGCCACCGACCTGCGGGACCAGGTGAGCGCCAAGGCCGCCGACGGAAACATCATCAAGATCTCGGGCACGGCCGAAACCCCGGCACGGGCGCAGCGGCTCTCCGACGAGGTGGCCACCCAGTTCGTCACCTTCGCCGGACGGATCGCGGGCGACACCTCCGACCCCGAAGCGGAGTCGGGGCCCGAGGCACTGAGACAGAAGGTAATGCAGACCAATCGCCGCATCACCGACCTGGCCAACGCGGCCGACCCGGGACAGACCGTGGAGAGCGTGCAGGCCCGCACCGAGCTGGAGAAGCTGCGGACCGCACTGGCGGAGGCCATGAAGAAGCTGGACGAAGCCGACCCGGCGTCGAACAAGGCCAACATGGTCGTGATGGGGCCCGCGGCCCGGCCGACCGGCGAGGCGCCGCCGACGAGGACGCAGCTCGTCGTCGCGGGGGCGCTGCTGGCCTTCCTGTGCGCGGTCATCGGCCACCTCGCCGCCGCGCGGATGAATCGCAGGCTGCGCACCGAGGCGGAGATCGCCGCGGCGCTGGGCTCGACGCTCCTCGGCACCGTCGACGTACCGGGTGACCGGTCCGCGTACCGGCCCGCCGGCCATGGACCGCGGGCCGTGATCCGGCGACTCCTCGGCGTCGACACGCGATGGGACCTGCCGACCCCTCAGGCGGCCGGCGACGAGGCCAGCAGACGCACCCGCTACCGACGGGTCTGCGCCCGGCTCCGCAACCAACTGAGCGCCCCCCGGCCGCTGCTGGTCGTCGTACCGGACGGCGACGAGATCGCCCGCCGGGCCGCCGAGCAGCTCGTCGCCGAAGCCGGCACCGATGCCTCCGCCTCCTCTTCGAGCAGGGGATACCCCACGCTCCGGGCGGTGGAGGTACCGGTGCTCCGGCCGATGGTGCCCGACCGCGGCACCGAGTCCGGCGCCCTGGTCGTGCTCAGCGCGGGCAACTGGACCGCGGTGGAGCTCGGCGGCATCGCCGAGGCGTGCGCGGACGCCGGGCACGAGGTCGTCGGCATCGTCCTGGCCGGCCCGGTCCGGTCCCGTCCGGAGCGCGCCACCCGCCGTCCTGTGCAGCACGCCGCGCCGGCGGTCGCGGTGGGCGACGACGCGAGGGGCGGTGCGGTGTGACGGCGGACAAGACTTCGGAGTCGTCGGGCGGCTCTCCGCTCTTCGACCTGCAGGCTCTGGTGGTGTCGGTGCGCAGGCGCCGCCGCCTCTGGGCGACGCTGGCGCTGGTCGGGGTGCTGGCAGGCGCGGCGCTGGCGGTGCTCAGGCCGCCGCCGCCGAGCGCGGTGACCAAGGTCCTCGTCACGCATGCGGAGGACCAGGCGAACGACACCGGCACGCTGATCCGCACCGACGTCGAACTGCTCGGGACCACGCGGATCGCCGCCAAGGCCCTGCGGGCCCTCAAGTCCTCGGAGAATCCGGAGGACTTCATGCAGGACTACCGGGGCACGGGCGTCACCAACAACCTGCTGCAGATCGACGTGACGGCCGACAGCGACGCGGCGGCGGTGGCCCGGGCCAAGGCGCTGGCCGACGCCTTCGTCGCGGACCATGTGCGGCGGATGCGGGAGACCGCGAAGGCCGAGGCCAAGGCCCTGACCGAGCAGCGTGACCGGATGCGGGACGAACTCACCGCGGTCAACGAGTCGATCGGCGGCCGTTCGCCGGGTGCCGACCCGAAATCGTCGGCGAGCATCGAGTCGCTCTTCGCCCGCCGGGCCGAACTCAACTCGCGGATCGCCGACTTCGACCAGCGCGCCGCGGAGGCACGCACCGGCACGCCGAAGATCGTCTCCGGCACACAGATCGTGGACGCCCCCCGCGCCGTGCGCCACTCCCTTCCCAGGGCCGCCGTCACCAATACCGGGATCGGGCTCTTCCTCGGACTCTTCCTCGGGCTCGCGGTGGCCGCGGTCGGCGCGGTGGTGGCGGACCGCCCCGTGCTGCGCCGGGAGATCGCGGCGCACCTGGGCGCCTCGGTCATCGCCGAGCTGCGCCGCACCCCCCGCTGGCCGTCCAGACTCTGGCAGCGCCGCCGGAGCCGGACGGCGCACGAGCGGCTCACCACGACCCTCGCCCGCACCGTGCGCGGCTCGGCGGAACCGGTCTCGTTCCTCGAACTGGGCTGCGCGCGCAGCACGAGCGAGATCGCCCTGAACGTCGCAAGGGAACTGGCGACGGAGGGGCATCCGGTGGTCATCGTCGACGGTCTGCCGGGGCCGCAGCTCGCCAACCTCCGCCGGGGGCCCGACGACCCGGCCGTGGTCAGCGGCGAGCGCGCCGAGGCCGAGGCGCATCAGGCGCGCAGGCTCGGCGTCGGCTCGGTGGCGCCCGGCACGGCGTGGACCGACCTCCAGTACCTCGGCGGCCAGACCGTGCTCGTCGTGCGTGCCGGGCACGGCAGCGCCTCCTGGCTGCACACCGTGGCGCGGCAACTCGCCGACCAGCGCATACCGGTGATCGGCGTGGTGCTGATCGACCCCGATCCGCGGGACAGGACCGACGGCACGCTGTGGGACGGGCTGCACATCGCGCTGCGCGGCCACAGCGAGCGGCTGGACCGGCGGAACGGGATCAGCCAGATGTGGACGGAAAGGCTGCCGATGTGGGCCGCACACGTTCCGAACAGCGAATAGGAGGCACGCAAAGACATGTGTGGCATCGCAGGCACGTACCGATGGCCGGACGGGAAGGCCGTGACCGACCGGCTCACCGATACCCTCGCCCACCGCGGCCCGGACGGAGCGGGCCGCTACAGCCACCTCGCCGGTGACGGCGAAGTGCAGCTCGGGCACCGCCGGCTCGCCATCATCGACCTGTCCGAGACCGGCGCCCAGCCGATGGTCTCGGACGGTCTCGCCCTGACGTACAACGGCGAGCTGTACAACGCGCCCGAGCTCCGCGCCGAACTGGCCGCCTCCGGGGTGCGCTTTCGCGGCACCTCCGACACCGAGGTGCTCCTGGAGGCCTGGCGGCGCTGGGGCACCGACTGCCTGCCCCGGCTGCGCGGCATGTTCGCGTTCGGGATCTTCGACGAGCGCACCGGTGAACTGGTGCTCGCCCGCGACCAGTTGGGCATCAAACCGCTGTTCCTGCTGCGGCGCGGCGGGGGCCTCATGTTCGCCTCCGAGCTGAAGGCGCTCGCCGCGGTGACCGGCGGGACCCTGGAGGTCGACCACGCGGCGCTGGTGGCCTCGCTGCTGTACTACTGGGTGCCGGACTCGCGCTGCGCGTTCCGCGAGGCGGAGAAGCTGCCGCCGGGGAGCTGGCTGCGGTTCCGGCCCGACGGCCGGGTGGACCGCGGCCGGTACTGGAACCTGAAGGACGTCGCCGCCGAGGGCCGGGAGCGGGCCCGCAGTGGCGAACTGCCGGACCTCGCCGCCATCATCGAGGATTCGAACCGGCGGCACCTGCTCTCCGACGTCCCCGTGGCGACCTTCCTCTCCGGCGGTCTCGACTCCAGCTACCTGACCGCGCTCGCGGCCCGCGAGCGACCCGGGATCTCCGCCTACACGATCGGGTTCCGTGCCGAGGACGCCAAATTCGAGGCGATGCCGGACGACCTGCGCTACGCCCGGCAGGTGGCCGAGCAGTTCGGCGTCGACCTGCACGAGATCGAGATCGCCCCGAACGTGCTCGACCTGCTGCCGCAGATGACGTACCACCTGGACGAGCCGATCGGCGACCCCGCAGCGATCAACACCTATCTGATCTGCTCGGCCGCCCGCGAAGCCGGGGTCAAGGTGATGCTCTCGGGGATGGGCGCCGACGAACTGTTCGCCGGTTACCGCAAGCACCTGGCCAACCTCCTCGCGCTGCGCTACCAGCGCGTCCCGCGGCCCCTGCGGCGCGGGGTCTCCGCGGTCGTGGACCGGCTGCCCGTCGCCACGGCCCGCCGGGGGTACCGGTCGGTGCGCTTCGCCAAGCGGTTCCTCTCCTTCGCCGATCTCCCGGAGGAGACCGCGTTCCGGCGCAGCTACACCATGTACGACCAGGCCGAACTGCTCGCCCTCGTCAATCCGGACCTGGCCGGAGCGGTCGACGACGTGCTGACCGAGCACGCGGACGTCTACGAGGACAACGAACTCGACGACTTCGTCAACCGCATGTGCCTGGGCGACGCCCGCATGTTCCTGCCCGGACTGAACCTCGCGTACACGGACCGCTCCAGCATGGCCGCGTCGACCGAGGTGCGGGTGCCGTACGTGGACGTCGAGGTGGTCAGGGCGGCGTTCGCCGTGCCCGGTGACCGCAAGATCGCCGGACGGCAGGGCAAGGCCGTTCTCAAGGAGGCGGCAGGCTCGATCCTGCCCAAGGAGATCGTGTACCGCCCCAAGGGCCTGTTCAGCGCCCCGCTGCGGGCCTGGATGAGCCGGGACCTGGCGCCGCTGGTGCGCGAGGTGGTGAACGACGGCGAGCTCGTCCGTTCCGGGCTGCTGCGACGTGACGCGCTGGCCCGGATGGTCGCCGAGGACGCCGCGGGGCAGCGGGACTTCTCCAAGCACCTGTGGCACGTGCTGACCCTGGAGTACTGGTATCGCGACGCGATCTCTGGCTCCGGCCAGAGCCAAGCGGCTTGACAGCATTGCAAGTTGAAACAAGAGGAGCTCGGGTGAAACAGGTCGTTCAGAACTACAAGAGTGGCGAACTGGCGCTGCTCGACGTGCCCGTGCCGGGCTGCAAGCCGGACGGTGTACTGGTGCGGAGCGCCTACTCGCTGATCTCCACCGGGACCGAGCTCATGAAGGTGTCCGAGGCCGGCATGTCGATGGTGGGCAAGGCCCGCTCCCGTCCTGACCAAGTGGCCAAGGTCATGCAGAGCGTGGCCACCAACGGAGTGCCCGCCACCTACCGCAAGGTGATGGGCAAGCTGGACTCCTACACGCCGCTGGGCTACTCGCTGTGCGGTGTGGTCGAGCAGGTCGGCGCCGGGATCGACGACGTGAAGGCAGGCGACCTGGTGGCCTGCGCCGGCAACGAGCACGCGTTGCACGCCGAGCTGAACTGGGTGCCGAAGAACCTCTACGCCCCGGTGCCGGACGGCCTCGCGCCACGGCACGCGGCCTTCGGCACCGTCGGATCCATCGCGATGCAGGGCGTGCGCCAGGGCGAGCCGCAGCTCGGCGAAGTCGCCCTGGTCATCGGCCTCGGCCTCATCGGACAGCTGGTGGTACAGCTCCTGACCGCCTCCGGAGTGCGCGTCGTCGGGGTCGACCCCGACCCGGTGCGCTGCGAGCTCGCCGAGCGCTCGGGCGCCGCGGCCTGCGGCGACCCGGAGTCCGCGGCCGTGGAGAGCGCCGTCGCCGAGCTCACCGGCGGCCACGGCGTGGACCAGGTGTACCTGGCCGCGGGCGGCGGCACCAACCAACCCGTCGAGCTGGCGGCCAAGTTGAGCCGGGACCGCGGCCGGGTCGTCGACATCGGCAAGTGCCGCCTCGACCTGCCCTGGAACGCGTACTACGAGAAGGAGCTCGACGTCCGGTTCTCGCGCTCGTACGGCCCCGGGCGCTACGACCCGGCGTACGAGCTGGAGGGGCGCGACTACCCGATCGGCTACGTGCGCTGGACCGAGCGCCGCAACCTGGCGTGCTTCCTCGACCTCGTCGCCCGCGGCCGCGTCGACGTGGAGCCGTTGATCTCCCACATAGCCGACTTCGACGACGCGGTGGACACCTACCAGCGGCTGAAGGACGGCGACCTGAAGGCCGTGGCCGTGCTGTTCCGCTACCCCGGCCCCGCCGAAGCCGAGGACACGGCGGAAGCGGTCGCCCCGGAAATGGCCGTGCCCGCGGTCAAGCGGCCAGGCGGCACAGCGTCCGCCCCGGCCCGGGCCGCCAGGACACCGGTGCGCCTCGCCTTCGTCGGCGCGGGCAACTACGCGACGTCGATGCTGCTGCCGCACCTGGCCCAGCGTGACGGCGTCGAGCTGTCCACCGTCGTCACCACGACGGCGCTGTCCGCGGCCAACGCGCAGCGCAAGTTCGGCTTCGCCGAGGCGACCACCGACCTCGACGCCGTGCTCGGCGACCCATCCGTCGACGCGGTGTTCGTGGTCACCCGGCACAGCTCGCACGCCGAACTGACCCGCAGAGCCCTCCTCGCCGGCAAGACGGTGTTCGTGGAGAAGCCCCTCGCCCTCACCGAGGACGAGCTGGCCGGGGTGCTCGCGGCCGTCGAGGAGTCCGGCAACGACCGGCTGCAGGTGGGCTTCAACCGCCGCTTCTCGCCGCTGCTGCAGGAGGCGAAGAAGCGGTTCGGCGTCCGGACAGGACCTGCGAACCTCCGCTACCTGGTCAACGCGGGGCGGCTCGGGCACGGCAGCTGGTACCTCCAGCAAGGCACCGAGGGCTCGCGGTTCGTCGGCGAGGGCGGCCACTTCATCGACACGGCGAGCTGGCTGCTCGGCGCCGACCCGGTCTCGGTGTACTCGCTCGCCACGTCCGGCAACGAGGACCTGCAGGTCGTGCTGCGCTACCCGGACGGGTCCACCGCCACCATCAGCTACGTCACCACGGGCCCCGCCGGCTTCCCCAAGGAGACGCTGGACATGGTCGCGGACGGCCGGGCCCTGCGGCTCGACGACTTCGTCCGTGCCTCGGTCTACGGCCGCAAGCGGTGGGTGAGTTCGCGGCTGCCCAAGGCCCGGGACAAGGGGCAGAACGCCGAGCTGGCCGCGTTCGTCAGAGCCGTGCGGACCGGCGGGCCGATGCCGGTGCCGCTGGAGTCCCTCGTCGCCACCACGGCGGCCACCCTCGCCGTGCAGCGCGGCCTGGCCGGCGGCGCGCCGGTGATGCTGGCGAGCGCGCGATGACCCTGAGTGCGGGCTGGTACCTGCGACGCCTTTCCCGGATGGGCCCGCGGGAGGTCGGCGGCCGGGTGGGCGACGCGGTGCGCAGGCGGCGGTGGAAGTCGGCCCGCCCGGACTGCCCGGACGTGACCGGCGCCCGCTTCACCGCGGTGCTGCCCCCAGGGGCCATCGCCGCGGTGCCGCAGGACGCCGCGAAGCGACTCATCGCCGAGGCGGACCGGCTGATGGCCGGGCAGACCGAGTTCTTCGGGGTGGACCGCGACGACCTGGCCGACCCGGACTGGTGGTTCGACCCGAAGACCGGGCGCCGGGCTCCGTGGGGCTACGCCTTCGACCTGCCCTACCGCGACGAGGAGGCGGTCGGGGACATCAAGCAGATCTGGGAGCTGTCCCGGCACCAGTACCTCACCGTGCTCGCCGCCGCCTACGCGATCACCGGCGACGAGCGGTACGCCGAGCGCGTGGCCGAGCACCTGCGGCTGTGGTGGACGGCCAACGCGCCGCTGCGCGGCGTGCACTGGATCAGCGGCATCGAGCTGGGGATCCGGCTGCTCTCCTGGGTGTGGATCCGCCGGCTGCTCGACGGCTGGCCGGGCGCGGCCGGCCTCTTCGAGGACAACCCGGTGGCGGTGAACCAGATCTGGCACCACCAGCGCTGGCTGGCCGCCTTCCCCAGCCGGGGCTCTTCGGCGAACAACCACATCATCGCCGAGGTCGCCGGGCTGGCCGCCGCGGCCTGCGCGTTCGGCTGGTACCCCGAATCGGCGCGCTGGCGGGACGACGCGCTGCGCTCCCTCGAACGGCACCTGCGCGCCAACACCTTCCTCTCCGGCCTCAACCGCGAGCTGGCCACCGAGTACCACGGGCTCGTCCTGGAGCTCGGCCTGGCCGCGGTGGCCGAGGCGGATGCCGCGGGCGTGCCGGTCCCCGGCGCGACCCGCCTCGTGCTGCTGCGGATGACCGACGCGCTCGCGGCCGTCGTGGACAACCGGCTGCGGCCGCCGCGCCAGGGGGACGCGGACGACGGACACGGGCTGGTCGTGGACGGCACGGGCACCGACCGCTGGGGCTCGCTCCTGGCCACCGGCGACGCCGTGTTCGGCCGCCTCGCCTGGTGGCCGAAGGTCACCGGCACCGACGTGCGCACCCCGCTCCTCGCCGTGCTCGTCCGGCCGTACGCGAAGGACGGCACCGCACCGGCCGTCGCCCGTCCGGCGAGCAGGCCGGGCCACTTCGCCGACGCGGGCATGACCATCCTGCGCGGGCCGGAAGAGATCTGGTGCCGCTGCGACGGCGGGCCGCACGGCTTTCTGTCCATCGCCGCGCACGCCCACGCGGACGCCCTGTCCGTGGAGGTCCGCCACGACGGGGTCGACGTGCTCGCCGACCCGGGGACGTACTGCTACCACGGGCAGCCCGAGTGGCGGCAGTACTTCCGGTCGACCCTCGGTCACAACACCCTCCAACTGGACGGCGCCGACCAGTCCGTCTCCGGCGGCCCGTTCCTCTGGACGCGGCACGCCCGCAGCCGCGTCCTGGCCGCGGACACGACCCGGTGGTGCGCCGAGCACGACGGCTACGAGGACTCCGTGCACCGCCGCCGGGTCGAGCTGACGGCCGAGAGCCAGGAGCTGAAGGTGATCGACGAGGTGCACGGCCCCGGCCGGTCCGTGCGCCTGGCGTTCCACCTCGGCCCGGCCGTCACCGCGGACCTGGTGCAGAACCGGGCCGTGCTCACCTGGACCCGGGACGGCGAGGACCGCTCCGCGGTGCTCGACCTGCCCGGGGAGCTGTCCTGGCGGGCGCACCGCGGCGAGAGCGGCCCGCCGCTCGGCTGGTACTCCGCGGGCTTCGGGCGCAAGGAACCCACCACCACGCTGGTCGGCAGCGGATTCGCCGAGGGCGTGCAGGGGTTCACCACCGTGCTCAGGTTCCAGGGCTAGGGGGCACGCGTGGCGATCAACTGGCGGATATGGACGGGGCCGGCGGCGGCCCTCGCCCTGCTGGCGACCGGCTGTGAGAGCACGTCGGGCGCCCCGGCGGCGGAGCCGGCCACCCAGCCGTCCACGTCCGCGGCCCGGTCGGTGGCCCGGGTGTGCGCCAAGCCGGAGGCCGGTCCCGCGAAGGCGCCGGCGGGTGCGGTGGCGGTCGACCCCGGGGTGGTCGGCGATCTGGCGGCGAAGACCAAGAAGAGCCCGGCGCACACCACGTTCTGGCTGCGGCCGGGCAAGCACCGGCTCGACCCGGACCGCTACGCCCAGGTCATCCCCAAGAAGGGGAACCGCTACCTCGGCGCGGCGGGCGCGGTGCTCGACGGCCGCAAGACCAACCAGTACGCGTTCGGCGGTTCCGCTCCCGACGTCACCGTCAGCCACCTGACCGTGCAGCGGTTCGTGGCGCCGCCGGACGAGGGCGTGGTCAACCACGACTCGGCCGACGGGTGGGTGATCGAGCACGCGACGATCCAGCGCAACTCCGGTGCCGGGCTGATGGCCGGTGCCCGCCAGCGGGTCCGCGCCAGCTGCCTGCGCGGCAACGGTCAGTACGGCATGAACGCGTACAAGGCCAAGGGCCGGATCAGCGGCCTGGTGGTCGAGGGCAACGAGATCGTGGGGAACAACACCGGCGACTGGGAGCGCCGGCGCAAGGGCTGCGGCTGCACCGGAGGCATCAAGTTCTGGGCCGTCGACGGCGCCGACATACGCGGCAACTGGGTGCACGACAACCGCGGAACCGGACTGTGGGCGGACACCAACAACAACGACTTCCGCATCGAGAACAACGTCCTTGAGACCAACGACGGGGCCGCGCTGATCTACGAGACCAGCTACAACGCGGTCATCCGGAAGAACACGATCCGGCGGAACAACTGGGTCGAGGGCCGCAGATACGCCGACAGCGACGACACCTTCCCGTACGCGACCGTCTACTTGTCCGAGTCCGGTGGCGAACCACGGGTCAAGGCCCGCACGAGCAAGATCGAGATCGACCGGAACGTGCTGGAGAACAACTGGTCCGGCATCACCCTGTGGGAGAACGCCGACCGCTTCTGCAACAGCCCCGCCAACACCTCGTCCGGTGACTGCACGCTGCTGGTGCCGGACACCGACCGCTGCACGAGGCCGAAGATCGCCGACGAACCGCTCTACTCCGACTGCCGGTGGAAGACCCAGCGGGTGGACATCCACGACAACCGGTTCGTCCTCGACAAGGCCGTCGTCGAGTGCGCGGTGAAGTGCGACCGCATGGCCCTGCTCGCCAACTACGGCACCTATCCGGACTGGTCGCCCTACCAGGGCGAGCAGGTGGCCGAGTCGATCACCCGTGACCAGCACAACCGCTGGCACGACAACGTCTACGTCGGACCGTGGAAGTTCGTCGCCCACGACCCGAGCCGCGTGCTCGACCCGGGGCAGTGGCAGGGCATGCCCTACCGGCAGGACACGGGCAGCACCTTCCGCATACGGGGCGGTGGCTGAGATGCACGCGGACCACACGTCGAAGATCGTCGGGACGGTCTGGGGCCTCCTGATCCTCAACACGCTCGGCTCCGCCGGGGCGCAGACCATCGTCCCGCTGCCCCGCTCCCTCATCCAGATGGTCACCATGGGCGCGCTGGTCGCCGCGTTCACGCTGGCGCTCGCGGTCAATATCCGGTTACGCATCCGGCCCAGCGCCTACGTGTTCCTGCTCACCCTGCTCCTGGTGCCGAGCGTGATCTCCAGCGCGAATCTGGAGGCCGGGTTCGGCGCGCTGTTCCGCTGCACCCGGCTGGCCCTCTTCGTCGGCACGCTGTGGCTGCTCAGCCGCTGGTGGGACGGCGGCCTCGCCTTCGTCCGGCACCACATCCGGATGTACTTCGCGGTGCTCGGCTCGGTCGCCGCGGGCCTGGTCATCTCACCGGGCGCGGCCCTGCCCGACCTCTACGGCGGACGTCTCGTCGGCGCCCTGTGGCCGCTCACCCCGCCGCAGATAGGGCAGTACGCCGCGGTGATCATCGGCCTTACCGTGCTGCTCGTACTGGGCCGCCGGGTCGACCGGGCGGGCGCGACGCTGGTCATCGTGCCGTCCCTCGTCCTGCTCGCGCTGACCCATACCCGCACGGCCACGCTCGGCCTCTTCCTCGGTCTCGCGCTGGCGATCGGCTCGCTCATCCTGACCAGCGCCGCCGCCCGCCGGTTCTTCGTCTGGACGGTGGTGATCGCCACGGTGGCCGCGGTGGGGTTCGCCTCCGCGCTCCAGGCGTGGTTCCTGCGCGGACAGAGCGAGGAGAACTTCTCCAATCTGACCGGCCGGGCCAAGGTCTGGGACGCCCTGCTCGCGGCGCCCCGGTCGACCTCGGAGCAGCTGTTCGGCATGGGCCTGGGCGACAAGTCGTTCGGCGGGCTGCCGATCGACAACAGCTGGCTGGCCGTCTACAACGAACAGGGCCTGACCGGCACCGCCATCGTGGCGGCGGTCATCCTCGTGCTCGGCGGCGTCGCGCTGCTGCGCCCGCCCTCGCTGCAGAGGGCCTGCGCGATCTTCCTGATCAGCTACTGCGCGATCGCGTCGTACACCGAGGCCGGCCTCGGCGACGCCTCGCCCTATCTGCTCCACCTGGCGCTGGCCGCCTCGCTGCTCGCGGCGCCCGCCGCGGCCACGCCCCCCTCGGCGCCCGCGGTCCCGCGGCGACGTGTCCCGCGCTGGGCCAAGGATCGGAGGTGACCCCAGGCATGCACGTTCTCGTGGTGCACAACCGTTACGCATCGGCGCAGCCGAGCGGGGAGAACAAGGTCGTCGACCAAGAGGTGGCGCTGCTGCGCGCGGCCGGCCACCGGGTCGAGGTGTTCGAGCGGCGCAGCGACGACATCGCCGGCATGTCCCTGGCGAGCAAGGCCAGGCTGCCGCTCCTCGTGCCGTGGAACCCCTCGGTCCGCTCGGAGCTCGCCGCCCGCCTGCGCGCCGAACGGCCGGACGTGGTGCACGTCCACAACGTCTTCCCGCTCCTGTCGCCCGCCGTGCTCGCCGCGTGCGCCGACGCGGGCGTGCCCGCCGTCGCCACGCTGCACAACTACACCCAGGTCTGCCCGCCCGGCACGCTGCAGCGGGACGGCCGGCCGTGCACCGAATGCGTCGGGGCGGCGGCGCCGCTGCCCGCCGTCCGGCACGGCTGCTACCGCGACTCCCGCCTCGCGACGCTGCCGCTCGCCCTCAGCCTTGTCGTCAACCGGCGCCGGTGGTGGACCGGCGTGGAGCGGTTCTTCTGCATCTCCGCGGCGCAGCGCGACGTCCTGGCGCGGGCCGGCATGCCGGCCGAACGCCTCGCGGTCAAGCACAACTTCGTGCCGGACCCGGACGAGCGGCGAACGGGCGCCGGCGAGCACGTGCTCTATCTCGGGCGGCTCGCGGAGGCCAAGGGCGTGCGGCTGCTCATGGCCGCGTGGGACGAGATCACCGCGTCCGGCGGGGTGGGCGTGCCGCTCGTCATCGCCGGCGCGGGACCGCTGGAACACGAGGTGACCGCCTGGGCCGCGGGCCGCGACGACGTGCGCTGCGTCGGCCTGTACGACGCGGCGGAGTGCCGGGGGGCGATCGCGCGGTCGGTCGCCGTGGTGGCTCCCTCGACGTGGCTCGAGGCGTTCGGCCTGGTGGTCGTGGAGGCGATGGCGGCCGGGGTCCCGGCCGTCGCCGCCGGTCACGGCGCCTTCGTCGAGCTCGTGGCGGACGGGGAGACCGGGCTGTTGCACCGGCCGGGCGAGGCCGCCTCGCTCGCGTCCTGCATACGCCGGATCGCGGTCGACGACGACCGCAACCGGGAGATGGGCCGGGCGGCCCGACGCCGGTACGAGCAGGGCTTCAGCCCTGCCGTCGGCCTCGAACGCCTGGTGGAGGGGTACCGAACCGCGATCGCGGGTCGGCCGGGCGGCGGGGACAGCCCGCCGCCGCTGGGGAGCAAGAGCAAAGGCTCGCGCCGGGGCATCCGCGCGGGCAGGGATGGGGACAGCAAATGACACGATGCCGACTCTGCGGCTCCGCGACGCTGGCCAGCGTCGTCGATCTGGGGGCGACCCCGCCGTGCGAGAGCTTTCTCGCCGCGGACCAACTGGACAAGCCGGAGCCCGCGTACCCGCTGCACCTGCAGGTCTGCACCGACTGCTGGCTCGCGCAGATTCCACCGCTGATCACGCCGGAGGAGACGTTCAGCGAGTACGCGTACTTCTCCTCCTTCTCGACGTCCTGGGTGGAGCACGCGCGCACGTTCGTCGCCGACGCCGTGGAGCGGGTGGGCCTCGATCCCGAAGCGAAGGACACCTTCGTCGTCGAGGTCGCGAGCAACGACGGGTACCTGCTGAAGCACGTGGTGGACCGGGGGATCCGCTGCCTCGGCATCGAGCCGTCGGTGAACGTCGGCGCCGCGGCGCGCGACGCGGGCGTGCCCACGCTCACCGAGTTCCTCAGCCCGGAGACCGGCTCGGCGGTCCGCGCCGAGCACGGTCCGGCGAACCTGGTCGTGGCCAACAACGTGTACGCGCACATTCCCGACGTCGTCGGATTCACCCAGGGGCTGCGCACCCTGGTCGCCGACGACGGCTGGGTCTCCATCGAGGTGCAGCACCTGCTGACCCTGATCGAGGAGAACCAGTACGACACGATCTACCACGAGCACTTCCAGTACTACACGGTCGCGTCCGCGATCCGCGCCCTGGCCAGCGGCGGACTCACGCTCGTGGACGTCGAGCTGCTGCCCACGCACGGCGGCTCCATCCGGCTGTGGGCCCGCCCGGCCGAGGTCGCAGGCGAGCCCTCCCAGCAGGTGGCCGAGGTCCTCGACCGGGAGAAGGCCGCCGGACTCCAGGAGCTGGCCGGGTACACCGAGTTCTCCGCCCGCGTGGCCAAGGTCCGCAGGGACCTCCTCACGTTCCTCATCACGGCGGCCGAGCGCGGCGAGACGGTCGTCGGCTACGGCGCCCCCGGCAAGGGCAACACCCTGCTCAACCACTGCGGCATCCGGCCCGACCTGCTCGCGTACACGGTCGACCGCAACCCCTACAAGCACGGCAGGTTCACACCGGGCACCCGCATCCCGATCCTGCCGCCCGAGCGGATCGCCGCCGACAAGCCCGACTACGTCCTCGTCCTCCCGTGGAACCTGCGGGCCGAGCTGGTCGAGCAGCTGTCCTTCGTGCACGAGTGGGGCGGCCGCCTTGTCTTCCCCATCCCGGAACTGAGCGTTGTCGAGGCCGCGCCTTCGAAAGAGGTCACAGCATGAAGGTCGTACTGTTCTGCGGCGGTTACGGGATGCGGATGCGCAACGGCGCCGCTGACGACGTGCCCAAGCCGATGGCGATGGTCGGACCGCGACCGCTGATCTGGCACGTCATGCGCTACTACGCGCACTTCGGGCACAAGGAGTTCATCCTGTGCCTCGGATACGGCGCCCATCACATCAAGAACTTCTTCCTCACCTACGAGGAGACGACGTCCAACGACTTCGTGCTGCGCGGCGGGAAGGCCGAACTGCTCTCCACCGACATAGCCGACTGGACGATCACGTTCGCCCAGACCGGCATCGAGTCACCGATCGGGGAGCGCCTGCGCCGGGTGCGGCACCACCTGGACGGCGACGAGATGTTCCTCGCCAACTACGCCGACGTGCTCACCGACGCGCCGCTGCCCGAGATGATCGACTCCTTCTCCCGGCGCGACGCCGGTGCGTCGATGATGGTGGTGCCGCCGCAGTCCTCGTTCCACTGCGTGGAACTGGGCGATGACGGCCTGGTGGGGGGCATCACGCCGGTGAGCGAGCTGCCGATGTGGGAGAACGGCGGCTACTTCGTGCTGCGGCAGGAAATCTTCGACCACATCCCCGAGAACGGCGACCTGGTCGCCGACGGATGCGCCCAACTGGCCAAGCAGAACCGCCTCGTGGCACACCAGCACCGCGGCTTCTGGAAGCCGACCGACACCGTGAAGGAGCGGGCCGCGCTCGACGAGGCCCACGCCCGCGGGGAGCGCCCGTGGGCCGTGTGGGAGCGGGACAGCGCAGGGGTGAGCGGGTGATCCGGCTCGGCGCCGGGCGCCTGGACAAGATCGTCGCGGTGGGCGCGCACTGCGACGACATCGCCATCGGCGCCGGCGGCACGCTCCTCACGCTGTGCCACGCGCGGCCGGGCATCCGCATCGACGCGCTGGTGCTCTCCGGCGGCGGCAGCGGACGCGAACAGGAGGAGCGGGCCGCGCTCGCCGCCTTCTGTCCGGGCGCCGACCTGCGGGTCACCGTGCTCAAGCTGCCGGACGGCCGGATGCCCGTGCACTGGGACGAGGCCAAGGCCGCCGTCGAGGAACTGCGCGGGGAGAGCGAGCCGGATCTGATCCTGGCCCCGCGCACCGACGACGCGCACCAGGACCACCGCGGCCTGGCGCAGCTGATACCCACCGCGTTCCGCGACCACCTCGTGCTCGGCTACGAGATCGTCAAGTGGGACGGCGACCTCGGCCGCCCGTCGGCGTACCAGCCGCTGTCGCCGGAGACCGCCGAGGAGAAGGTGCGGCTCCTTCAGGAGCACTACCCCTCGCAGCGGCACCGCCCCTGGTACGACCGTGAGGCCTTCCTGGGTCTCGCCCGTATCCGCGGCATCGAATGTCACGCGCGCTACGCCGAGGCGTTCGCCGTCACCAAACTCACTCTGAACCTGGGAGATTGAACCTTGCGCGTACTACTGACCGGACACCAGGGCTACTTGGGCACCGTGATGGCCCCGGTCCTCGCCGCCGCCGGGCACGAGGTCGTCGGTCTCGACGCGGGCCTGTTCGCCGACTGCGTCCTCGGCCCGACGCCCGCGGACCCGCCCGGGCACCGGGTCGACCTGCGCGACGTCACGGCGGAACACGTGGCCGGGGTGGACGCCGTGATCCACCTGGCCGCGCTCTCCAACGACCCGCTGGGATCCCTCGCACCCGAGCTCACCTATGACATCAACCACCACGCGTCGGTCCGCCTCGCCCGGCTGGCCCGCGAGGCCGGCGTGCGGCGCTTCCTGTACGCGTCGACCTGCTCCGTCTACGGCGCCGCGGGCGGCGGCGAACTGGTGGGCGAGGACGCCCCGCTGCGCCCGGTGACGCCGTACGCGGAGTCCAAGGTACGGGTGGAGGACGACCTGCACGCGCTGGCCGACGGCGACTTCAGCCCGGTGTACATGCGCAATGCCACCGCCTTCGGCTACTCGCCCCGGCTGCGCGCCGACATCGTGCTGAACAACCTGGTGGGCCACGCGCTCCTGTCCGGCGAGGTGCTCGTGCTCTCGGACGGCACCCCCTGGCGCCCGCTGGTGCACGCCGCCGACATCGCGCGGGCCTTCACCGCCGCGCTGGCCGCGCCGCGGGACGCGGTGCACGACCGGGCGTTCAACATCGGCAGCGAGGTCAACAACGTCACGGTCGCCGAGATCGCCGAGCAGGTCGCCGAGGCGGTGTCGGGATCGCGGGTCGTGATCACCGGGGAGAACGGCGCCGACCCGCGGTCCTACCGGGTGGACTTCTCCCGGTTCCGCGCCGCGATTCCCGGCTTCGACTGCGAATGGACCGTGCGGCAGGGCGCGTTCGAACTCGCCGACGCCTACCGCAAGCACGGGCTGACGCGGGAGAACTTCGAGCGGCGCTTCACCCGCCTCGCCGTGCTGCGTACGGCCACCGAAGCCGGTTCCGTCGACGACACCCTGCGGTGGCGCCGATGACCGAGACGGGCGCGGACATGCACGAGCTGGTGGAGCGGCTGTACCCGCTCTGCCGGAGCATCACCGGCGACGGCGTACGGGCCACCCTGCGCATCGTCGACGAGTACCTCCCGCTGACGATGCACGAGGTGCCGACCGGGACGCAGGTGCTCGACTGGACGGTGCCGCAGGAGTGGAACATCCGGGACGCGTACGTCGCCGACAGTGCGGGAAACCGTGTCGTCGACTTCGCCGCGTCCAGCCTGCACGTGCTCGGCTACAGCGTGCCGGTCGCGGCGACGATGCCGCTGGCCGAGCTGCGCGAGCACCTGTACACCCTTCCGGAGCACCCGAGTTGGGTGCCGTACCGCACCAGCTACTACAAGCCGGAGTGGGGGTTCTGTCTGGCCCAGGAGACCCTGGACGCGCTGCCGGACGGCGACTACGAGGTCCGCGTCGACTCCACGCTCGCCGACGGCCACCTCACCTACGCCGAGCACGTCGTCCCCGGGCAGGTCTCCGACGAGGTGATCGTCTCCTGCCACGTCTGCCACCCGTCGCTGGCCAACGACAACCTGGCGGGCATCGCGGTGGCGACGTACCTAGCCCGGGCCCTCGCGGAGGAAACCCCGTACTACACCTACCGGTTCATCTTCGCCCCCGGCACCATCGGGGCGATCACCTGGCTGGCCCGCAACGCGGAGCGGGTGGCACAGGTCAAGCACGGACTCGTGCTGGCCTGCGCGGGCGACTCGGGCCGGCTGACGTACAAGCAGAGCAGGCGCGGCGACGCGGAGATCGACCGGGTGCTGCGGCACGTCCTGCGCGCCTCCGAACGCCCGCACCAGGTCAACGAGTTCACACCGTACGGCTATGACGAGCGGCAGTACTGCTCGCCGGGGTTCGATCTCGGCGTGGGCTCGCTCAGCCGGACCCCGTACGCGGGCTACCCCGAGTACCACACCTCGGCGGACAACCCGGACTTCGTCTCCCCGGCGGCGATGGCGGACACGCTCGCGGTCTGCCGCGAGGCGTTCACCGTGCTCGACCGCAACCGGCGGTACGTCAACCTCAGCCCCTACGGCGAACCCCAGCTGGGCCGCCGCGGGCTGTACGACGCGCTCGGCGGCCGCAGCGACACCAAGCAGGCCCAGATGGCCATGCTCTGGGTGCTCAGCCTCTCCGACGGCGAGCACAGTCTCCTGGACGTCGCCGAGCGCGCCGGGCTGCCGTTCGACACCGTCGCAGGCGCGGCCGACGCCCTGCACGGCGCCGGACTGATCAAGGCATGACGCCCATGACCACCGAGGGGGAGCAGCCCACGCCGGCGGCGGTCCCGGCCGGCCCCGCCCGGCGGACCGCCCGGCGGGCCATCGTCGGCCGGCTGTCCTGGGGCCTCGCCGACCAGGCGGCCTCCAGCCTGTCCAACTTCGTGGTGGGCATGTACGTGGCCCGCTCGCTCGGCCTGACCGCGTTCGGCGTGTTCAGCCTGGCGTGGGTGACCTACGGCGTGGTGCTCAGCGTCTCCCGCGGCCTGGCCACCGACCCGCTCGTGGTGCGTTTCAGCGGCGTGCCGGACACGGCCTGGCGCGGGGCGGTGGCCCGGTCCTCGGGCACCGCTCTCGGCGTCGGCGCCGCCGTCGGCGCGGCGTGCCTGGTGGTCGGGCTCGCTGTCGGCGGGCGTGTGGGGCCCGCGTTCGCCTGCCTCGGCGTCATGCTGCCGGGGCTGCTGCTTCAGGACGCCTGGCGGTACGCGTTCTTCGCCGCGGGCGCCGGGCGCAAGGCGTTCGTGAACGACGTCGTGTGGGGCGTCGCGCTCGTCCCTGCCATGGTCGTGGCGGCCCGCGTCGGCAGTGTGTCCGCCTTCGTGCTCGCCTGGGGCGCGTCCGCCGCGGTGGCCGCGGTGTACGGCTGTTTCCAGTCCGGCATCCGGCCCCGGACGACCGGCGCGCGCCAGTGGCTGCGCGAGCATCACGACCTCAGCTACCGCTACCTGGCCGAGAACGTCGGCGTCAGCGGTGCGAGCCAGCTGCGTGCCTACGGGCTCGGCGTGATCGTCGGCGTCAGCGCGGTGGGCGTGGTCCGGGGCGCCGAGCTCCTGCTCGGCCCGTTCATGGCCGTGTTGATGGGGCTTTCGCTGGTCACCGTCGCGGAGGCGGCACGCGTGCTGCGGCAGGCCCCGCACCGCCTCGGCGTCTTCTGTCTCCTGCTCGGCGGCGTGCAGGCCGTCGCCGCGCTGCTCTGGGGCGCCGCTCTGCTCCTCATGCCGGACCGGCTCGGCGAGCTCGCGCTCGGCGACGTCTGGAGCTCCGCCTCGGAGCTCATCGTGCCGGTCACCCTCGGTGTCGCGGGCGCCGGCCTCGGCACCGGCGCGGCGGCCGGACTCCGCGCGCTCGCCGCGGCCCGGCGCAGCCTGCGCAGCCAGCTGTTCGCCTCCGCCTGCTACGTCGCGGGCGGACTCGGCGGGGCGGCCGTGGGCAACACGGTCGGCTCGGCCTGGGGCGTCGCCTCCGCCACCGTCTGCAGCTCGGCCGTGTGGTGGCTGCAACTGCGGTCCGCCCTGCGTGAGCACCACCAGAACACGATCCCTGAAGTGAGGACCCCATGACCGCCCACCCCCGGTTGAGCATCGGCCTGCCCGTGTACAACGGCGAGGAGTACCTCGCCGAGTCGCTCGACGCCCTGCTCGGCCAGACCTACGAGGACTTCGAGCTGGTCATCACCGACAACGCCTCGACCGACGGGACCCAGGACCTCTGCCGCAAGTACGCCGCGCGGGACTCGCGCATCCGCTACATCCGTCTGCTCCGGAACATCGGCGCGGCACCGAACCACAACTACGTGTTCACCCAGTGCCGCGGCGAGCTGTTCAAGTGGGCCTCGCACGACGACCTGTACGCCCGGGACCTGCTGCGGCGCTGCGTCGAGGCGCTCGACGAGCGGCCGGACGTGGTCCTCGCGCACTCCGGCCAGGCGGTCATCGACGGCGAGGGACAGGTGAAGGTCCCCTACGAGTACGGCATCGCCACCGACTCGCCCCGCGCACCGGAGCGCTTCCGCAGCTTCCTGTTCGAGCCCGGCGGCGACGACTTCTACGGGGTGATGCGCGCCGACGTGCTGCGCCGCGTGAAGCCGCACGACAGCTACCACCACGCGGACCGCACGTTCGTCGCCGAGATCGTCCTGCACGGCCCCTTCCACCAGGTGCCGGAGCTCCTCTACTTCCGCCGCGACCACCCCACCCGCGCCGAGCGGGCCAACCCGGGCAAGCGCTCCCGGTGCGTCAACCTCGACCCGCGCCGTGCAGGGGCGCTGCACCCGACGCCCCGGCTGCTCGCCGAGTACGTCTGGGGGTTCGCCTCGGCGATCCAGCGGGCGCCGCTGTCCGCGGCCGACCGGCGCGCGTGCTACGTCCACCTGGCCGCGTGGATGACCAGCCGGGCCCGCCCCGGCACCGGCGAGCGGGTCGAGGACCGCGCCGCGGTCGACCCGGCCGAGCTCACGGTCTCCGTCGACGAACTCGTCGCAGGCCGTGAAGGTCGTCAAGGCCGTGCGGGGAGGCAGGCGTGAGCGCCGCCCGCGTCGGGGTGTTCGGGCTGCTCGGCTCCGGCAACCTCGGCAACGACGGATCGCTCGAAGCCGTGCTCGGATACCTCCGCGCCGAGCACCCGGAGGCGGCCGTGGACGCGCTGTGCGGCGGACCGGAAGTCGTCGCGACCCGGTACCGGATCCCCGCGACCCGGCTGCACTGGAACCGGGGGGAGTACCGGACCGCGTCCCGTGCGGGCGCGATCGCGGCGAAGGGCCTGGGCAAACTCGTCGACGTCGCCCGCACCGCCGCCTGGGTGCGCCGCCACGACGTGGTGATCGTCCCCGGCATGGGCGTCCTGGAGGCCACCCTGCCGCTGCGGCCGTGGGGCTTCCCGTACTCGCTGTTCCTGCTCTGCGCGTCCGGCCGGCTGTTCCGCACCCGGGTCGCGCTGGTCGGCGTGGGCGCGGCCCCGATCACCGACCGGCCGACCCGGGCCCTGGTGCGCTGGTCGGCACGGTTCGCCACGTACCGCTCGTACCGCGACACCCTGTCCCGCGACGCGATGCGGGAGATGGGCGTGGACACCGCGCGCGACGAGGTCTACCCGGACCTCGCGTTCGCCCTGCCGACGCCTCCCGCGAACGGACCCTCGGATTCGCCGGGCCCGGTCTGCGTCGGAGTCATGGACTTCCACGGCGGCAACGACGACCGCGACCGGGCCGAGGAGATCCACCGGCGCTACCTCGAAGGCACCACCAGGTTCGTCCGCACGCTCGTCGAGGACGGCAGGCGAGTCCGGCTGCTCACCGGCGACGCCTGCGACGCGACGGTGGTCGAAGCGATCCTCGACGCGGTGGACTCGCCGCTGGTCACCGCCTCCGAGGCGGCCTCGCTCACCGACCTGATGAAGGAGATGGCGGCGGCCGACACCGTAGTGGCGACCCGCTACCACAACCTGGTCTGCGCGCTGAAGGCCGGCACACCGACGCTCGCCCTCAGCTACGCGGCGAAGAGCGACGCGCTCATGGCCGAGATGGGCCTCGCCGCATACCGCCACCCGGCGCACGAGGTCGACGCCGACCAACTGCTCGTACAATTTCGCGAGTTGGAGAAGCGGTCGGCCGGGCTGCGGCGGACCCTCGCCGAGCGGAACACGGCCGTCGCCGGGCGCCTGGAGCGCCAGTTCACCGCGCTGACGGCGGCCCTGTTCCCGACGGCCGCCCCCACTCATACGCACACCCCCACTCACACCCATGCCATGCGGGAGACTCCATGAAGGCGACCGAAGTCCCGGCGATCGACGGCGCGTTCCTCTTCGAGCCGACGCCGTACGCCGACGAGCGCGGCTTCTTCTGCCGCACCTTCGACGCCGACGTGATCCGCTCGGTGGGTCTCGACCCGGACGCCTTCATCCAGGACAGCGTGTCCCGCTCGGTCCAGGGCGTGCTGCGCGGCCTCCACCTGCGCTCCGGCGGCGGCGAGGCCAAGCTGGTGCGGTGCTCGTACGGGAAGATCTTCGACGTCGTCGTGGACCTGCGCGAGGACTCTCCCACCTACCGCAACGTGGCCTCCTTCGAGCTGTCCGGCGAGACGCAGGTGACCCTGTACATCCCGGCGGGCTGCGCGCACGGCTTCCAGGCGCTGACCGAGACGGCCGACACCTCGTACCGGATCGACCGCCCGCACGATCCGGCCGAAGACGTGACGATCGCCCACGACGACCCGGAACTCGCCATCGCGTGGCCGCTGCCGCCCACATCGATGTCCCGGCGGGACCGGGAGGCGCCGAGCCTCGCCGAAGCACTGAAGCAGAAGTCCTGAAGCACAGAGAGAGCTGAGGTCGTCGTGGACACCGAAGAATTCCAACTGCCCCGGTCACGGGAGGCGAACGAGCGCCTGCACGCCATGATCCCCGGCGGCGCGCACACCTACGCCAAGGGCGACGACCAGTACCCCGAGAACCTCGCCCCGGTCATCAGCCACGGCAGCGGCGCACACGTGTGGGACGTCGACGGCAACCGCTACATCGAGTACGGCTCCGGCCTCCGCTCGGTCAGCCTCGGCCACGCCCACCCACGTGTGACCGAGGCGGTGCGGCGGGAGATCGACCGCGGCAGCAACTTCGTCCGCCCCTCCATCGTGGAGGTCGAGGCCGCGGAACGCTTCCTGGCCACGGTGCCGACCGCCGAGATGGTGAAGTTCACGAAGAACGGCTCCGACGCCACCACCGCCGCGGTGCGCCTCGCCCGCGCCGTGACCGGCCGCCCGCGGGTGGCCATCTGCGGCGACCACCCGTTCTTCTCCGTCGACGACTGGTTCATCGGCACCACGCCGATGTCCGCCGGCATCCCGACGGCGGTCACCGACCTCACCGTGGCGTTCCCCTACGGGGATCTGGCCGCCACGGAGGAGCTCCTGACCCGCCACCAGGGCGAGATCGCCTGCCTGATCCTCGAACCCGCCGCCCACACCGAGCCTCCGACCGGATACCTCGCCGGTCTGCGCGAACTCGCCGACCGGCACGGCTGCGTCCTCGTCTTCGACGAGATGATCACCGGCTTCCGCTGGTCCGAGGCGGGCGCCCAGGGCCTGTACGGCGTGGTCCCCGACCTCTCCACGTTCGGTAAGGCGCTGGGCAACGGCTTCGCCGTCTCCGCCCTCGCCGGGCGACGCGACCTGATGGAGCGCGGTGGACTGCGCCACTCCGGCGAGCGGGTGTTCCTGCTGTCCACCACACACGGCGCGGAAACGCACTCCCTGGCCGCCGCGATGGCCGTGCAGACCACGTACGTCGAGGAGGGCATCACCGCGCGGCTGCACGCCCTCGGCGAGCGGTTGGCCGCCGGAGTCCGCGACGCCGCGGCGGGGATGGGCGTCGGCGACCACGTCGTCGTCCGGGGCCGGGCCAGCAACCTGGTCTTCGCCACCCTCGACGGGAGCGGGCAGCCCTCGCAGCAGTACCGCACCCTGTTCCTGCGCCGGCTCCTCGCGGGCGGCGTCCTCGCCCCGTCGTTCGTGGTGAGCAGCGCGCTGAGCGACGCCGACATCGACCGCACGGTGGAGGTGGTGGGCCAGGCGTGTGCGGTGTACCGGAAGGCGCTGGACGCCGGTGATCCCACCCCGTGGCTGGCCGGGCGACCGGTGAAGCCCGTGTTCCGCCGCTTGGTGTGAGGCGACCTGACCCGCTGGGGTGACGTGGGCGTATGACGTCACGTCAGCGGGGCTGCCCCCGTCCGGCGTCGGCCGTCCGGCGGCCGAGCCGGTCGGCCGTCCGGTCGACCAGCCACGCGGTCGCGGGTATCACCCCGAGCGCGGTGCACCAGCCGCCGAGGACGTCGGTCGGATAGTGCGCGCCCAGGACGACCTGCGCCCAGCCCATGACGGAGCCTGCGACCAGCGCGGTGGCGAGCACGAGAAGCGAGCCGGCCGGCCTGCCGAGGCCGAACCGGCCGACCGCGAGCAGCGCTCCCACGACGGCGACCGCGGTGAGGAACGCGGTGTGCCCGCTCGGGTAGGACAGGTTGCCGTCGCCGTGGATGGTGCGTCCCACCAGTGACTTGAGCAGCGTCGCCGTCACCACGGTGATGCCGACCCCGGCCACGAGGAACACGGCCGCGCGACGCCACCGAAGTCGCAGGCAGACCGCGACGGCCGCCACGACGAGGACCGCCGATCCGGCGGGCTCGCCCAAGAAGTCCGTGGCCAGCGCGACGGACCGCCACGGCTGCCCCACGCTGTCCGCCGTCGGATCGATGACCCACCTGTCCACCGTGCCGGGCTGGCTGTGACCGGCGTAGAGGACTCCGAGCGCGATGACCCCCAGCGTGGCGAGGGCCACGGTCAGCCCGAGCCACGCGCGCAGTGACGCGGGCAGCACCGTGCTCGCCGGCCGGCCGGTCACACGTCCACCGCGTCCGACCGAGGCGCGCAAGCGCACTTCTGATCCACCATGAGCAGGCGATCCAACGCGAGCCCCCCCCGTCGTGTCCGACCCACCCTGGATCCGTAAGCCTGTCTCGCCCCGGATGCCGGTCCGTCGCCCCGTAAGCCTGGGCCCGACCCGAACACCCCTACCAGACAGTCGACTTGACCAGGCATCGGGACCACTCCCGGCTTGTCACCCTAACCAACAATCCGCTCCCGCGACGCACCGCCGTCGGGAGTCTTGCTCAGTGGAGTCCGGTCAGGGCTTCACGGCCACGGCGCCGAACTGGGGGAGTACGGGGGCGGACGCCGACTCGGCGCGCCACTGCGAGCAGGACACGAGGCCCGGGGTGAGCAGGTCGAGACCGTCGAAGAACGCGCTGATCTCCGCACGGGTCCGGGCGGTGATCGGCGGCGTGGCGTTCTCGTTCCAGAACTTCATGGCCTCGACATTGCCCTCACCGCCGAGGTCGGTGTCGGTGGTCGGATGTGTCATGGCGAGATAGCTGCCGGAAGGCACCGAGGCCATGATCCGGCGCACGATGTCCAGCGCCTGGTCCGTGTCGAGGATGAAGTTGAGGATGCCCAGCATCATGACCGCGACGGGCCGCTCCAGATCAAGAGTCGCCGAGGCGCCCTCGATGACGCGGTCCGGCCGGTGGACGTCGGCGTCGATGTAGTCCGTGGCCCCCTGCGGGGTGCCGACCAGCAGGCTGCGGGCGTGGACGAGCACGATGGGATCGTTGTCGACATAGACGATGCGGGATTCGGGCGCGATCCGCTGGGCGATTTCGTGGGTGTTGTCGAGCGTCGGCAATCCGGTGCCGATGTCCAGGAACTGCCGTATTCCGCAGCCGGCGGTCAGGAAGCGGACCGCGCGGCCGAGGAAGTCGCGGTCGGCGCGGGCCACGTCCCGGATCACGGGGAACATCGTGGCGACCTGGTCACCGACGTGCTGGTCGACCTCGTAGTGGTCTTTCCCGCCGATCCAGTAGTTCCACACCCGGGCGTTGTGTGCGACCCCCGTGTTCAATCTGCCCGACACGTCCGACGGATGCTGGCTCCCGCTCACGTCTTCCCCTTACTCATTTCTCCGCGCGCATGCACGTGCTGTCCTCGGTACGCGGCCACCGTGGCGACCACGGACCGCATTGCCATTGTGCTGGTCATTGTGGTGGTCCGTGGATCACGGTGTCCGCGAATTCAGCTTTCGGGGAGCTCCGGCGGCTGCGGCGGTACGGGCCGCAACCCGTCCAGGGTGAGGTCGAGAAGGCGTTCGGCCTGGTCCCGTTGGTCGGGCTTCGCCGACGTGAGGGCGATGCCTGCGAGGGCGGCGAACACGTCGGTCGGGCGGATGTCGGTGCGCAGGACGCCGGCTTCGGTACCGGCCGCCATGAGGCGGGAGATGGCGGCCTGGATCATGTCGCGGCTGTGGGCGTAGGGGTCGCCTCCCGAGGCGACGACGGCCCGCAGGGCGTCGGCCATGCCGAGTTTGGCGGTGGCGTAGTCGATGAAACGGTCCATCCAGGCGCGCAGGGCCTCACGGGGCGGCATCGTCGCCAAGAGGCCGGGGACGGCGTCGCACAGCCGCGCCACTTCGTTGCGGTAGGCCGCCTCGATCAGGACCTCCCGGGTCGGGAAGTTGCGGTAGAGAGTGCCGGTTCCCACCCCCGCCTCTCTGGCGATGCGTTCGAAGTGGGCGTCCAGCCCCTCTTCGGTGAACACCCGCACCGCGGCGGCCAGGATCTTGTCCCGGTTGCGCTGTGCGTCGGCCCTCAGCGGGCGTTCCGTATCCCGTGCCATCGACGGCTCGCTCCTTCGTCCCCGGTTGCTAAGTGGAGGCGACTCCACTTAAGGTCGAGTCAACTGGCGGCGCCTCCACTTTCAGTTTAGGGGGTGCGCTGCCCTCATCCATTCTTCGGAGGCTCTTGTGTCGGGTGCGTCGGGAATCGAAGGCAAGGTCGCAGTGATCACGGGCGCCAGCAGCGGGATCGGCGAGGCGACCGCACTGCTGCTCGCCGAGCGGGGCGCGAAGGTCGTCCTCGGCGCACGCCGGCCGGAGCGCCTCGAGGCGCTGGCCGCCCGCATCGAGAAGGCGGGCGGCCAGGCCGTCCACGCGCGCACGGACGTGAAGCGCCGGGAAGACCTGTCCCGGCTGGTCGAGTTGGCCCGCGACCGGTACGGCAAGATCGATGTCCTCGTCAGCAACGCAGGCATCGGTTTGCTCTCCCCGCTGGACGACCTGCGCGTCGAGGACTGGGAGGAGATGATCGACGTCAACCTCAAAGGAGTCCTGTACGGAATCGCCGCGGCGCTTCCCGTCTTCCGCGAGCAGGGCTTCGGCCACTTCGTGAACACGGTCTCCACGGCCGGGCTGCGCATCGTGCCGCAGCAGGCGGTGTACGCCGGAACCAAGAACGCGGTCCGCACCATCTCCGAGGGCCTGCGCCAGGAGGCAGGCGGCAACCTGCGCGTCACGGTCGTCTCGCCGGGCGCCACGCGCACGGAGTTCACGGACTCCATGGCACCGGAGATGAAGGCCCAGGTCCTCGACAGGATGGGCGACATCGGGATCCCGCCGGACGCCATCGCCCGCGCCATCGCCTTCGCCATCGAGCAGCCGGCCGGCGTCGACGTGGGGGACATCGTCGTCCGCCCGACAGCGCAGAACTAAGAGCCTGTGGCATATCCCCGGTCGGATGAGCGGGCGTCGTCTGGTGCGTGCGATCGCAAGGCGCCGGGAAGTCCTCGTAGCGGAGCTACTAGGGCTTTTCGGCAACGCGGCGAGCGTGCGTGCCAGACGACGGCCGCCCGGCCGGGGATATGCCACAGGCTCTAAGGCCTGGGTCGGAGGCCCCGGGCGGCGCTACCCGTCCTCGTTTCCCGCGCCGCCGCGGCGCCCGCCCTCCTCCCGTGCGTACAGGTGCAGGAACGAGCAGAGGCCCGCGGCGCCCGCGATGACGCACACCACGTCGGTGACGTCGGTGCCGAACAGCTCCATCAGCTGCCGGTCACCCGCGGCGAGGGCGGCCAACTGCCCGGCCACCACGGCGCAGCCACCCAAAAGGAAGGCGACGAGGAGCACGCGGGTCGCGCCCGAGAGGAACGTACGGAACAAGGCGTGCATGGAACTCTCCGTTTCTCCGTGCGCCGATCGACTTCTCTGTGCGCCGCTCAGCCCGGGATCCACAGCGCGCCCACCGCTATCAGCACGCCGAACAGGTAGGACGGCACCAGGTAGTAGAGGGCGACCGGCATGAAGATGCGGGCCGGATTGATGTCGGCGATGCCGGCGGCCACGTACAGCGGTGCGGCGCCCGGCGGTGAGCACCCCTCGGAGGAGGCCCACACGATGACCGCGGCGAACGCCACGTGGGCGGGAATCCCCGCGGCCATCAGTGCGGCGAAGGCGACGGGGCCGACGGCCGCGAGGGTGGAGGTGGTGTTGAGGGGGCCCGCGACGATGACGATGACCAGACCCACCACGAGCGCCGCCACCACCGGCGGCACGCCCTTCAGGTCCTCCAGGTACGGCGCGAGCTGCTCGCCGAGGCCGAGCCGGTCAAGGACCTCCGAGGCCGCGAACGCGGACACCATCGTCACGCCCACGAGGCCCAGCTTCGGGCCGATCTCGCCCAGCATCCGCCACCAGGCGCCGACACCGTGCGGCAGCGCCCGCCGCTCCACCAGGAGTCCCGCGATCAGCATCATCACCGGCAGCCACACCAGCAGCGGCACGGCGTCGGAGGCGTCGAGGCCGCCGAGCCGGTCCGTCGCCCAGTCGCTGCCCGGCCCCGTCGTGAGCACGACCGGCACCGCGACGGCGGCGAGGACGAGCAGCGAGGTCCAGCCCGCGCCGAACGACTGACGCAGCGGCCTGATGTCCTGCGGAGCCATCGTGCCCACCCCGCGCCGCCGCACGATCACATACGCGATGACGAGCCGCATCGCGACCATCCACGCCCCGGTCACGAAGAGGGTGGCGACCACGTCGTGCGAGGTCAGTACGGGCACCACGGTCGGCGCGGCGAGCAGCACGAAGAAAGCGCCGCTGAACGGGAAGGTCGCGCCGACGCCCGCGTTGCCGGACAGCACGAGCGCGGCCGTCTCCCCGCTGGCCCGTGACCGCTTCATCCACGGGATGGCGAGCGAACCGACGGTGGCGACGATCGCCGCGCCGTTGTGCGCGACGGCGCCGAACAGGCCGGAGGCGACCGTCGCCGCGTACGCGGAGCCGCCCCTGCGGCGGCCGAGCAGCGAACTGAGGATGTCGATCATCCGCTGCACGAGCCCCGTACGCGTGAGCAGTTCGCTGACGAAGACGAACGCGAGGGCCGCGAACGTGATCTCCGACTTCAGGCCCTCGACCAGACACTCCCAGGCCACCCGCGCCGCGTCCGCGCCCGCGAACACGGCGCTCGCGAGGAATCCGAGGATCATCGCCTCGCCGATGTTCCGCTCGAACGCCACGTTCCACACGATGATGACCCCGATGAACGCGACCAGGGCGAGGATCGCGTTCACCGCCGTGGGTCTTCCAGGCCGGCCGCGCGGTACGCGTCCCGCGCGGCATCGCCGGTGAGATGCCGCAGCAGCGCGGCGGCTTCCGGCAGGCCGACGGCGTCCGCGCCCAGCGCGATGGACAGATCGGTGTAGTGCTGGACGCCCTCGGGCAGCGGGCCGACGACCCTGGCGCCCGGCACGAAGCGCAGCTCGCTCAGCTGCTGCACGGCCAGGTCCGCCCGGCCGTCGAGCACCGCGAGCGCGGTGAATCCCTTCTCGACCACCGTGGCGCGCGAGTTGACCGCGTCCGCGATGCCGAGCCGCTCCAGGAGCCGCGCGAACGCGACGCCGCTCGCACCCGTACGGGAGTACGCCACCGAGCGCGCGGACGTCAGCGTCCGCACGAGCGCGTCCGTGCTCGCGATGTCCACGTCGGGGGCGCCCGGCGGCACGGCCACCCCGATCCCCACCCGGGCGAGCGGGCGCAGCGAGGACGCGTCGATCACTCCGGAGGCGGCCAGCTTCTCCAGTGCGCCTGTCACGCCCACCAGCACGTCGGGGCGGGCCCCGGCCTCGATCCGGTCGAGGAGGACGTTCGTGGGCTCGTAGACGCCGTCGATCTCGATGCCGGAGGTGCTGGTGAACGCCTCAAGGACGGTGTCGTCCAGCGCCTTCTTGATGGCCAGAGCGCTGAACAGCGCGACAGGGCGGGCGAGTCGGGGAGATCGGGGAGATCGGGGAGATCGGGGAGAGAGTTCCATGCGCTGCTCCTCGGTGAGGTGTGCGTGGTCCGTGCCGTGCAGCAAGAGGTGGATCCGTGCGGTCTGTTCCAGTTCCTCGACGGCCTCCAGGGCCGCGTCGAGCCCGGGGGCCGCCACGACGGGTCCGTGGTGGCGCAGGAGCAACGCCGCGTGTGTGCGGGCCATTTCCTCGGCGGAGTCGGCGAGACCTACGTCGCCGGGTGCGAAGTAGGGCAGCAGCGCGAGCCGTCCGACGCGCATCGCGAAGTAGGCGGTGAGCGGTGGCAGGGCGTCGTCCGCGTCGAGGCCGTTCAGGCAGGAGACGGCGGCGGCGTGCGTCGAGTGGGTGTGGACGACGGCGCGTGCGCCGGGGCGCGCCCGCAACACGGCCGCGTGCAGGAACGCCTCCTTCGACGGCGGCGGTCCACCAAGATGGGCTCCGTCGGCGTCGATGACGGACAGCTCGTGTGGGCCCACGGTCGCGAGGTCGGCGCCGGTCGGGGTGATGAGGATCCGGCCGTCGTCGGTGCGCAGCGACACGTTGCCGGTGCGGCCGTGGACGAGTGAGCGGGCGGCCAGTCGCCGGGCGGTGGCGACGAGCGCCGCGCGCCCGGCCGGGTGTGGGGCGAGCGAGGTCATCGGCGGGCTCCTCGGTGCGGTGCGTGGGGGCCGGGGGAGTGGGGCGGGGGCGGCGCGGAGGCGGTGGCGAGGAAGTCGGGGCCGCCGAAGTTCCCGGACTTGAGCAGCAGGGCGAGCGGCGGGCCGGACGTCGGGCGGATCCAGGGCACGCCCGGCGCCGCGGCCCGGCCGATCCAGCCGCCGCTGACGTCCAGTGCGGCCACCACGGCGCCCGACGTCTCACCGCCCGCCGCGATCACCCGCCGCACCCCCCGTGCCACGAGCCCCGCGGCGATGCGGCCGGTGGCCTCCTCCAGGACGGCCGCCGCCCGGTCCGCGCCCAACGCGCGCTGGATCGCCCGCAGTTGCGCGGGCGGTACGGAGGAATGGAACACGGGCGCCCTTCCTGGCGAGCCCGCCGAGAGCGCGTCGTACCAGTCGAGTGCGCGGCCGGCCAGCGCCGCCGGGTCCGGCTCGGCGACGGGATCGAGCCGGTGCACGGGACGGCCGAGGGACCGCAGGACGTCGAGCTGTTCGAGCGTGCGCGCCGAGCAGCTCCCGCACAGCACGGCCGCGGGCCAGGAATCCAGCGGATCGTCGTCCTCGTCCGCCTCCCGGGCGCCGCACGCGAGCGCGTGGGCGAGTCCTCCGGCGAGACCGGCGGCCCCCGCGGCCAGCGGCGCTTCGGCGGCGACCCGGCCGAGGACACGCAGGTCGTCCGCGGTGAGCGCGTCGGCCAACAGATAGCGGACCTCACGGCGGGCGGCGTCGGCGACGGCCGCTCGGACCGCTCCGGTACCCGTACGCACCGTGTCCCACCGAAGCAGCTCGACCGTCTGGCGGGTCTGGGCACCGAGGAGCCGGGGCAACGACGAGTCCGTCATCGGCGTCACCGGGTGGTGCCGCATCGGCGACTCGGCCAACGGCACACCGTTCACGAAGAGTTGCCCCTCGTACTGGGTGCGGCCGTGCTGCGGCGAGCTGGGCGTCAGGAGCACCGTCGGCGCGTCCAAGGCGTCGGCGAGCGCGTCGAGGACGGGCCCGATGTTCCCGTCGGCGGTGGAGTCGAAGGTCGAGCAGAACTTGAAGTAGACCTGCCGCGCCCCGTGCCCGCGCAGCCTGCGCAGCGCCGCGAGCGACTCCTCGACGGCCAGGGCGGCCGGCGCCATCCGGCTCTTGAGCGCGACCACCACCGCGTCGTGCCCACCGGGCGCCTCCACGTCCGGCCGCGGCACCCCGAAGTACAGAAGGGTCCGCAGGCCGCTCTCCCGCAGCGCCAGGGCCACATCACTGGCGCCGGTGACGTCGTCGGCGATCACTCCGAGCATGGCGTGGCTCCTTCCGCGGTCTCGGCTTCCACGACCTCGGCTTCTACGACCTCGGCTTCCTCGATCTCGGCGCGCAGCGCGTGGGCCGCGGCGCGCGGTCCGGCGTACACCGGAAGCCGCAGCGCGGCCGACAGTTCGTCGGCCCGGGGCGCGAGCGAGTACTGGGCGAGGAGGACGGCGTCCGCTCCCACGGGATCCGGGAGTTCACCGGGGCGGATCACCTGCCCGACGGCTTCGGTGCGCGAGCCGTCGGCCGCCGCGACCGCGCGGAACCGGTCCAGGGAGTCCCCCAGGGCCGCGTCGAACGTGGCGAGGACGAGGACCCGGCGATGACCGCCCGCGAGCGCCGCGGCGAAGGCCGCGGCATCGGCCGCCAGCACCGGCACCCCCGCATCGGCGCGCTCCGCCACCGGCCCGTACAGCGAACACGTGAGGAGTACACCCCGGGCCCCGCCCTGGACGGCGTAGTCGATGAGCCGCCGCATCCGTCCGGCGAGGCCAGGGGTGAGCCCGCCCTGGACCTCGGCATCGGTGAGCAGCGCGTCGTCGAGCAGGTTCCAGGGTTCGGCCCGCGGAAAGGCTTCGGCGAGCCCGGCGACGGCGGGGCCGGCCGCCGCCGGTGTGGCACTGATCAGCGCGATGCGCGGACGAGCGGAGACCGGGCGAGCGGAGACCGGGCGAGCACCCGGGGCAGCGGAGGCGCTCATGCCGTCACCTCCGCGGGCCAGCCGAGTCCGGCCACCGTGCCGTGCGCGGGCCGGTACTCGCAGCCGATCCAGCCCTCGTACCCGCCCTCGCGCAACTCCTCGAAGACGCGCGGCCAGCGGATCTCGCCGGTGCCCGGCTCGGTGCGGTCGGGCGGGTCGGCGATCTGCAGGTGCAGGGCGTACGGCAGACAGGCGCGCAGGGTCCGCAGCAGATCCCCCTCCGTGACCTGGGCGTGGTAGAGGTCCAGGAGCAGACCGGCGCGATCGGGGCCGACCGCTTCCACGACGGCCCGGGCCCGGGCCTGGGTGCGCAGGAAGTATCCGGGCGCGTCCCGCTCGTTCTGCGCCTCGACGACGAGCCGGACGCCGGTGCCCTGCGCGAGGTCGGCGGCCCGGACCATGTTGGTGACATACGTGGCGAAGGCGCGCTCGGAGCCGACGTCCGGGGGTGTGACGCCCGCGAGGACGTGCAGGAGCCCCGCGCCGAGTCCGATCGCGTACTCCAGACCGCGCTCGATCCCGGCGAGGAAGTCCGCGGCGCGTCCCGGGTGGCAGGCGAGCCCCGAACGTTCCGGCGAACCGGCTTGACCGGCAGGGGAGTTGATGAGTACTTGCCGGAGCCCCGAGGCGTCCAGCAGGGTGCGCAGCCGTGCCACGGGATACGGGTAGGGCGCGGCGTACTCGACACCGGCGAAGCCCGCGTCGGCGGCGGCGTCGAAGCGCCGTTCGAAGGGCAGCTCCGTGAAGAGCCACTTCAGGTTGGCCGCGAGCGGCGGCCCGCCCGGTATCCGCAGCGCGGACCTCCCGGACGGGTCCTGCGAAACGTTCCGCGCCGAGAACGTCCCGCACCGCTGAGCGGGCACCCGTTCCGCGGCCCCCATCACAGCGCCCCCGCCCGGGCCGTCACGTACTCCGGGTTGACCAGGTGCTCCGGCGTGCGGCCGCGGAGCACGTCGAGCACCTGCCGGGCCGCCGCGAGGCTGGAGCGTGCCCTGGCCTCGGCCGTCGCGCCCGCGATGTGCCCGGTGACCAGCACGTTGTCGAACGCCCTCAACGGAGAGTCCGGCGGGAGCGGTTCCCGCTCCGTCACATCCAGGGCCGCGCCCGCGAGCAGGCGCTCGCCGAGCGCAGCGGCGAGCGCCTCTTCGTCGACGATGCCGCCCCGCGCCGTGTTGATCAGATAGGAGCCGGGCCGCATGCTCCGCAGCGCCGCGCCGTCGATCAGGTGCCGGGTCGACTCGTCGAGCGCCAGGTGCAGCGTCACGAAGTCGGCCTCGCGCAGCACCTCCTCCAGCGGCAGCGCGGCGACCCCGGATTCTTCGAGGAAGGCGGGGTCCAGGTGCGGGTCGTGGCCCACGACGCGCATGCCGATGGCCAGCCCGAGCCGGGCGACGGTCCGTCCGATCGAGCCGAGCCCGACGACGCCGAGCGTCGCACCCGCCAACTCCCGCCCGCTGGGCTGCGACCAGCCGCCCGCCCGTACGTCGGCCACGCTCTGCGGAATGCCCCGCGCGCAGCCGACCATCAGGCCGAGGACGTGCTCGGCGACCGACTGCCGGTTGGCGCCGGGGGTGTGGGTGACCGCGATGCCGCGCCGGGTGGCGACCGCCACGTCCACGTTGTCGTATCCGGCCCCGCAACGGCCGATCACCCGCAACCCGGGGGAGGCCTCCAGGACTTCGGCCGTGAACGGGTCCGTCCCGGCCACGATGCCGACAGCCGCGGCCTCGCCGACGGCCGTGCGCAAGGACCGGTCCGGCTCACGCCGGTCGACGGGCCGGGCGAAGACGGTACGGAATCCGGCCTCCCGGACCAGGCGGTCGACCGCGCCGCCGGGTTCGAGATACGCCGTGGTCACCAGAACACACGCGTCGTCATCACGCATCGGGATCCTCCTTGATCCATCGCTATACTATAGCGATCTGCAAAATAGTATAGGATTCAGCAACGATCAAGAGGGGCGAGGAGCTGCGCTAAGGTCGGGCATCGAAGGAGGCACGATGGCTACGACCCGCCCGCCCGCCCGGCAACCCCTGGCCGACAAGATGTACGAGGTGCTGCTCGGGCAGTTCATGGACGGACTCTGGTCACCGGGCCAGTCGCTCAACATCGGGGCTCTCACCCGCGAGCTGAACGTCAGCCAGACTCCGCTCCGCGAAGCACTCGCCCGCCTCGAACACACCGGTCTGGTACGGCGCGAGGCCCTCAAGGGGTACCGCGTGGCACCGCTCTTCACCGAGCGCGAACTGATCAAGCTGATGGACGCGCGTCTCGTCCTGGAACCCGCGATGGTCCACGAGGCCGCGCGCCGCACCACGCCGGAGTTCCTGGCCGAACTCAAGGCGAGCATCGACGACTTGGAGCGGTACGCGACCGCGCCCCGTTCGGCGTCCGTGCGCGCCTACTGGGCCGCCGACGAGCGCTTCCATCTGCGCATCGCCGCCCAGTGCGACAACCCCTTCCTGGAGGCCGCGTACCGCTCCCTGGGCGGGCATGTCCAGCGCTTCCGGCTCTTCACCGAGCTGGGGTCGTCGGAGGCGGAGTCCCCGGCCCGCGAACACGGAGCCGTCCACGCGGCGATGGTGGCGGGCGACGCGGAGGGCGCGGCCAAGGAGATGCGGCAGCACATCGAGAACGCCAAGGCGCGCGCCCTGACCGACCGTCAGGCGGTCGGGGAGGGCTGAGAGCCTGTCTTTGAAGGCAGGACGGTCCGCGTGGGCCGCCGGTCAGGCGGCGGCGCAGTCGGAGCACCGGCCCAGGAAGGCCACCTCGGCCGTCCGTCCACGCACCATCCAGATGTCGGTCACCACGCCGTCCGACGCTGTTCATGAGCCGCTGGGCAACTCCGTTCTCGGACCCCTTGTCTAACCGGGTGACCAAAAGCACCACTGCACACGCACACCCTGAAGGGGCACTTCCGCATGCGCATTCACCGGACCATGGCAGCCACCGCCACCCTCGCCCTGACTCTCGGCACGGCCGGCTTAGCGGCGTCGGCCGCCCAGGCCGCCCCGTCCGCCGCTCGGGCCACGGCCTCTGTCGTCGTTGCCGACGGAGAGCTCTGGTACAAGGCGGCGCCGGGCCAGCAGAACAAGGTGACGGTCGACGAGAAGATCGAGCACCGCGGCGAGCACGACTCGTACTACATCGTCACCTTCCACGACCGGTACGACATCGCCATCTCCGCCGACGCGGCGGACGGGGACGAGTGCGCGTACCCCGAGGAGGGCGACCACGCCGCCGTGCGGTGTGCGTTCAAGATCCCGGAGAACTCGGACGACTCCGACACCTACCGCATCGACCTCGGTGACAAGGACGACACCGCGACCCTCGCGCCCACCAGCCAGGCCTGGGCCGGGATCTACGGTGGCAAGGGCAACGACGTCATCAAGGCGTCGGAATCCGCGCTCCTGCACGGCGGCGACGGCGACGACCGCCTCGACGGAGGCGGCGGCCCGTTCGGCTTCGGCCCGTGGGGCGACGCGGGGAACGACACCCTCACCCACTGCAGCCAGGACTGCTTCGGCGGCCCCGGCAACGACTCCCTGACCGGCACCGGCGAGGAGAACAACCTGCACGGCGAGGACGGAAACGACGTCCTGCACGGCAAGGGCGGCGCCGACATCCTCTACGGCGGCAAGGGCAACGACAAGCTCTATGGCGAGGCGGGCAACGACACGCTGTGGGGCAACAGCGGTGACGACATCCTGTGGGGCGGCACGGGCACGGACAAGCTCTCCGGGGGTCCGGGCCGCAACGAACTCCACCAGGACTGAGCTCTCCTGGGGATGAGCTCGACCGGGGCTGAACAGTCCCGGGAGCCGGGGTTCCGGCCGCGTCCGGACCGCGGGTCACCCCTCGGCCCGGGCCATCGGGCCGAGGGGTGACCCGCCCGTGCCCGGCGGCGCACAGGCTTCGTTTCGATCACTTGCCCGTTCCCGGCAGGGCATGTTCCAGAAGGACCTCCGCTGCCGCCCGTGCGTGCATGCCGTAGTCCGCTTCGCCAAGGACCATGGCCCGACTGGCCGCCCCGTCCGCGAGGGTGGCCAGTTGCTCGGCGAGTGCCGCCGGTTCGCGGCACCCCAGTTCCGTCAGCAGCGCGGCGATGAGATGGGCCATCCGCAACTTCTGTTCGCGCGCGTAGGCGTGGACCGCGCTCGCGGGGTCGGGGAACTCCGCGGCGGCGTCGATGAACGGGCACCCGCGCACCGGGGCCGCTTCCGTCGTGGGCTGGTCGAACAGCTTGAGGAGCCGCTCCCGCGGGGGGATGTCCTCGCGGGTCAGCGCGTTCTCCAGGGTGGCGCCCGACGTCGCGAGGTCCCGCAGATGAGCGATGACCAGGTCGTCCTTGGTCCGGAAGTGCGCGTAGAGCGTGCGCTTGGACACCGGGGCCCGTTCCGCGACCTGCTCCATGCCGGTCGCGTTGATGCCCTGTGTCCCGAACAGCTGGGCGGCCGCGGCCAGGATGCGCTCCCGGCCGCCACGTCCCCGCCGCTGAACTGACGTAGCCGTCGTACTCATCCAGTAAGTATACGCCTGCGTTTACTTAGGTTCCGGCGTCCTGTTAAGGTCGCCCTCGTAAGTAAACGCAACCGTTTACCTGACTGTTGACGAGGAGCTGCCATGAACAGGCCCTTCCCCACCGAACTGAGTGGTTGCGCCGAGAAGTTGATACGCGGTCGGCACGCGACCCGCGCCTTCCGGCCCGATGCCGTGCCCGAGGACACGATGCGAAATGTCTTCTCGCTGGCCGGCGCCGCACCGTCCAATTCCAACGCGCAGCCCTGGCAGATCGAGGTGGTGAGCGGAGCGGCGCGTGAGCGGCTGGCAGCCGCTTTGCGGGCGGCCCACACGGAGCAGCGCACCTCGGTGGACTTCCCGTACTCCGAAACCATGTACGCGCCGGTGCACCGCACGCGCCGGGCCGCGTTCGGCGCCGGACTGTACGGAGCGCTGGGTATCGGCCCCGACGACCAGGCGGCACGCGCGGCCTACGACGAGGAGAGCCTGGGCTTCTACGGCGCACCGCACGCCGCGTTCCTGTTCGTCACCGGAGACGGCGGCGCACGGCTGGCCGCGGACGTCGGCGCCTACATGCAGACCCTGCTCCTGGCCATGACCGCGTACGGCGTGGACAGCTGCCCGCAGGGGCTGCTGTCCTTCTACGCCGACACCGTCCGCGCCGAACTCGGCGTCACGGAAGGGAAACTGCTGGTCGGCATCTCCTTCGGCTACGCCGACGAGAGCGCACCGGTGAACCGGGTCGTGGCGGAGCGGGCCCCGCTCGGCTCGACCACGGCCTTCCACGCCTAGGGAGGAGGGTACGAGTTCCGCGCGGGTCAGCGTGACTTGGGGAAGGCGGCGCCCGGTGCAGAGCCACGGATGACGAACGCGACGTGGATGACGGGCAGCATGCAGACGACCTGCACTACCGCGTACCACGGCGGGCAGACACCCGGGATCAGGTCGGCACCGATGATCGCGATCGGCATGATCACGGCGAGGGCGCTGACGCGCTCGAAGGCCCGTCGGGATCCCCGGGAAGCGGAGACGATCATCCGGTGGATCAGCACAGCGACCACGGGCAGCAGGACTGCCCGGACCCACATGAACGTGTTCACCATATGACCGCTGCTCGACGCCGCAATGACCGCCAGCAGGGCGAGGGTGCTGAGGGCGCCGTAAACCTTGGTGCCGCGCTTCGCCGTGCCGAAGGCTCGTCGGGTGTGGGGGTGGTCGTGGTGGGCGGCCGCAGGCGGGGTGTGGAGGTTGGATTCCATGCTCACCGACGCTACGAAGCGCCCGGTCGACGCGGTATCCGTCTGGACGCACGGGCGGGTGGGGATAGCCCTACTCTCCGGCTGACCAGGGCGGTAGCGCGCTCCGCGCAGTGCACAGTGGGAGCACCGGACGGAGAGCGAAGGAAGAGACATGAGGCAGCTGGGTTCGTGGCTGGCGCGCGCCGGCGTGGGGTTCGTACGGGCGTGCGTCGTGGTCGGCATCAGCATGCTGGTCCCGGCCTTGTGGGCGGTCGCCGTGGCGCTGGGGATCCGGTGGGGGGCGGGAAACCCGTGGTCGTGGGTCGCGCCGGGCGTATTGGTGTGCGGGGGCACGCTCGCCCTGTCCCGCCCGGTCTGCCGGATGGTCCGCTTCCTTGTCACGAGGTGGACGGCCACCGTCATCCCCGCCGGATACCGGGAGGCCGGGCCGGTGTCGCGGATGTCCACCGGGTACTGGTGGAACGGCTTCAGTTACGAGCGCACCCGCCGCGACGCCCTCCTGGATCAGAAGTGGCGCCTGCGGTGGAGGGACCCCGCCAACTGGCGCGATCTGAGGTTCACGGCGATCGCGCCGTTCACCGCGGGCGTCGTCGCTTCCCTCCCGCCGGCCGGGGTGGCCGTGGCGGTCCTGGGGCTCGGCAGGACGGAGTCCGCCGCTCGCGCCATCGGGGCGCTCGGCCTGGTCGTGGCCTTCGCCAGTGCCCCGTATGCCTGGCGGTGTGTCGAGCCAGTGGCCGTCCGCTTCCTACGCCCGTCACCCGCTATGGCGTTGGCGGACCGGGTGGACGAACTGACCGCCCGGCGCGCGGACGCGACGGTCGCTCAGGCCGCCGAGATCCGCCGGATCGAGCGCGACCTGCACGACGGGGCGCAGGCCCGCCTGGTCGGGCTCGGGCTCTCTTTGGCGACTGCGGAGAGACTGATGGAAACCGACCCCGACCAGGCCAAGGCGCTGATGAGGGAAGCGCGGGCCGGTGCCACCGCTTCACTGACCGAGCTCCGCGAACTGGTCCGGGGAATCAACCCGCCCGTGCTGAACGACCGCGGTCTCGTCGATGCCGTCCGCGCTCTTGCCCTGGACAGCCCGCTGGAAGCAGTTGTCAGCGCCGACCTTCAGCTCCGCCTGGACCCGCCGATCGAGTCCGCCCTGTACTTCGCCGTCGCCGAACTGCTGACCAACGCGGTCAAGCACGCCCGTGCGACCCTGGCCCGGATCTCCCTCACCCGGGACGACACCGGCATCGTCATCGATGTCGAAGACGACGGCCGCGGCGGAGCCGGCGTGCGAGCCGACGGCGGACTCGCGGGGCTGCGTCGCCGGCTTGCGGTCTTCGACGGCACCCTGGAGATCACCAGCCCGGCAGGCGGCCCGACCCGGGTGAGGATGATGGTGCCATGCGAATCGTAGTAGCCGAAGACCTCTACCTCCTGCGTGACGGAATGGTCCGCCTCATCGAGGCGTGCGGGCACCAGGTGGTGGCGACGGCAGCCACTGGACCCGAGACGCTTGAGGCACTGCTGACGTGGCGGCCGGACGTCGCCGTCATTGACGTCCGCATGCCGCCGACCCAGTCGGACGAGGGCCTGCGCGCTGCTCTGGCCGCCCGCAGAGAACTGCCCGGACTGCCGGTCCTCATTCTTTCCCAGTACGTCGAGCAGTTGTACGCCCGGGAACTCCTGGCCGACGGCGCCGGTGGCATTGGCTATTTCCTCAAGGAGAGCGTCTTCGACGCCGATCAGTTCGTGGATGCCCTGGAACGCGTCGCCGGTGGCGGGACCGCAATGGACCCAGCCGTCATCGCCAAGTTGCTGTCCAGCGGGTCCTCGAACCGGCGGCTCGAACGGCTCACCGAACGCGAACACTCCGTACTCGGCCTCATGGCCGAAGGTTTGTCCAATCAGGCCATCGGCCGGCGGCTCTTCCTCAGCGAAAGCGCCATCAGCAAATACACGACCTCCATGTTCGGCAAACTCGGCATCACCGATGACGACACCAACAATCGCCGCGTCCTCGCCGTCCTCACCTACTTGAATAACCCCTGACGCCCCTCGGCTCCACCACAGTCGGCGTTATATAAGGGGCCTCCGTTTCAACACCGGACGCCGATGGCATCGCCGCGGGCCGACTCGAACTCCGCGGACAACGTCAAGGAGACCTGCACGGGACCTGCACGGTCAACGCCTCCTCGGAGGTCGCCAACGGCGCCTGGAAGCTGAAGGTCCAGGGCAAGGCCGCGCAGGACACGGGCTGCGCCCACAGCGGGAAGGTCACCTTCCCGTAAACCTCACCCCGCACAGAGCCTCCGCCCTCACCGAGCCACGCCGCCGCCCCGGGTGGTCAACTCCCGGGGATGTCGGGCGTGTTGCCGAGGCCGCCCGCGTTCACGACCTGTTCGCATTGCGTATGTCGACCATCGCTCAACGGACCGTATCCGGCCAACATCCGGCAAAAATGCTGACATGTACCTGGCTCGAATGGCACGCTTCCTCGCAACACGCTGCACGTACAGCACCACGCTGCACGCCCGCATCGCGTCCTTTTCTGCCTCGGGCGGCCCTTCATGCCTCCCGGGCCCCCACAGATGGAGCCCGCGTGACCCCTCATATATCCCGTAAGCGTTCGACGCTCGCGATCGCCACCGCTGTCGCCGCCGGAGCGCTGCTCACCGCCGGACTGACCACCGGCGCCTCCGCCCAGCCCGCCAAGGACACCGAGCCGTCCGGCTCACCCGTCGCCCTCTCGGCATCGGCCCGCGCGGACCTCCTCCAGGGTGCGAGCGCCGACAGATCGGCGACCGCCGAGCGGATCGGCCTCAGTGCCAAGGAGAGACTCGTCGTCCGCGACGTGGTCAAGGACAGCGACGGCACCACCCACACTCGCTACGAGCGCACCTACGACGGCCTGCCCGTCCTCGGCGGCGACCTCGTCGTGCACACCGCCAAGAGCGGCGAGTTGAAGGGCGTCACCAAGGCGACCGAGGCCACCGTCAAGGTCGCCTCCACCGACGCGAAGCTGGCCAAGTCCTCCGTCGCCAAGTCCGCGGAGTCGACCGCCGCGAAGGCGAAGACCGCCGAGGCCGACGCGCAGTCGCCGCGCAAGGTGATCTGGGCCGCTTCCGGCAAGCCCGTCCTCGCGTACGAGACCGTCGTCACCGGAACGCAGAAGGACGGCACGCCCAGCAGGCTCCACGTCATCACGGACGCCGCGACCGGCAAGAAGCTGTACCAGTACCAGGCCATCGAGAACGGCACCGGCAACAGCCAGTACAGCGGCAAGGTCACGGTCGGCTCCAAGAAGGTCACGAGCGGCTACGAGCTGACCGACAAGGCCCGTGGCGGCCACCGCACCTTCGACCTGAAGCACGCGGAGAACGGCACTGGCAAGCTCTTCAAGGACGCCAACGACGTCTGGGGCAATGGCAATCCCTCCAGCGCCCAGACCGCCGGCGTCGACGCCGCCTACGGCGCCCAGCTCACCTGGGACTACTACAAGTCGGTCCACGGCCGCAAGGGCATCAACGGCGACGGCAAGGGCGCGACGTCGCGGGTCCACTTCGGCAACAACTTCGTCAACGCCTTCTGGGACGACAGCTGCTTCTGCATGACGTACGGCGACGGCGAGGGCAACAAGAAGCCCCTCACCTCGATCGACGTCGCGGCCCACGAGATGACGCACGGCGTCACCTCGGCCACCGGCAACATGGAGTACAGCGGCGAGTCGGGCGGCCTCAATGAGGCCACCTCGGACATCTTCGCCACCGCTGTGGAGTTCAAGGCCAAGAACTCCAAGGACGTCGGTGACTACCTCATCGGCGAGAAGATCGACATCAACGGCGACGGCTCCCCGCTGCGTTACATGGACAAGCCGAGCAAGGACGGCGGCTCCCTGGACAACTGGAGCACCAACGCCGGCAACGTCGACGTCCACTACTCCTCGGGCATCGCCAACCACTTCTTCTACCTGCTGTCCGAGGGCAGCGGCAAGAAGCGGATCAACGGCGTCCAGTACAACTCGCCGACCGCCGACGGCTCCAAGGTCCTTGGCATCGGACGCGGCAAGGCCGAGAAGATCTGGTACAAGGCCCTGACGACGTACTTCACGTCGACCACCGACTACAAGGCGGCCCGTAAGGGCACGCTGCGCGCCGCGAAGGACCTGTACGGCGCGAACTCCACCGAGTACAAGCGCGTGGCCGCCGCCTGGACCGGCGTCAACGTCAAGTAACCCCCGGTCAGTAACGCAAGGGGCGGCGTCCGGCACGGACGCCGCCCCTGTCGCGTTCACCGCATCGTCCCCCCTGACCGGTGCGGCCGCCGCCGACAACGCCCGGGCCACCCGCATGACGCTGAGCCTGCTCGCCCAGCGTATCGAGCAACTCACCAGGTTGTTCGCGGAGTTGAATTCGCGTCCGGCCCGCCTGGGTCGTGCAGCGGACCTGGTGCACCGAGAGGGAAAGGAAGAGCGAGCCGAACGCCCCCGCGGCCGCGGACCCTTGGCCCGTGAAGGAGATGCCCCGGAATTCTCGGCCCACCAGGCGCGCTGCGGCCAGGTGTGCCGGAAGGCGGGCGGTTACTCATGGGGATGTGCAGTAGGCCGTGGGGCAGAAGGAGTTCACGGCGTTCTGCAGTATCTCGAACTGCGTGGTCCGTTCGTCGACGGGCGCCGCGACCAGCACGGCGTACATGACGTCGTCGGCTTCCGTGCCGCGGTAGTCCATGATGCGCCGATCGCCCGCCTGGCTGTTGGTGTAGGTGTATTCGAGGTAGGCGTTGGAGTCGGTGTCCGGTCCCTGGCGGTTGAGGCTCACAGGGCTGAAACCGGGGAGTTGCGAGGCGAGCCGCTTGGCCTCGGCGGCGGAGTCGTACGGGGTTGATTCCGGGCCGTTCAGCTGGAAGATCTGGAGGAAGTGAGTCTCGTCGAGTGAGGTGTAGAAGACGCTGGCGCCGCGGGTGGTGCGCTGCCAGCCGTCGCGGACATCGACGGTGAATCCGGCCTCGTCCTCGACCCGGGTGTAGCCGGGGGCGGGCTGGCCGCCGTCGGAGACGGGTGAGCTGGCAGAGGCGGTGGGCTCGGTGGCGGTGGGTTCGGTGGTGGGTTCGTCGGTCGTCTCGGTGGTTGGCGCGTCGGTCGGGCTGTTGGTTGCCGTCGGGCTGGCCGGGCCCGACAGCGTGCCGGAACCGTTGTCGCTCGAGCGGTCCACGAGCAACCAGGTGCCGACGCCCAGGACCGCGCACACGACGATGGCGATCAGGCTGAGGATCAAGCGGCGTTGGGGGTTGGTGACCACGGAGTCGGGCTCGGGTGAGCGCGGAGGGCCGGGGCTCGGTGCGGTCGCGTCCGGTGGCGGTGTGGGCTGCGGCCCGTACGGAGACGGTCCTTGTAGTGGCGGCTCGTACTCCGGCTGCCCGCGCCGCGGTCCTTGCGGAACCCAGCGCTGGTTGTCAGCGTCCCATTGGCTCATGGTGCACCCCGATGCGTTCGTTCGCGTGCTGTTCAGCCGCCCAGCAGCTGGGCTATCGCCTGGACCACAGCCACCGCCGAGGCCAGGCCACCGGCCGCGCTCGTGCCTGTCTCCAGGTAGGCGCGCAGCCGCTCCAGTCGGCCTTGCTCCGGCCGCCCGGTGGTGGCTATCTCCTCCTCGACCAGGGCCAGTTGGCCGTCCAGCTCGGCTGCCGGGTCGACCCTGTCCGGGTCCGGAGCGCCGGGCGCGAGCAGCGGCAGCTGGTCGCGCAGGGTGCGGACGGCCGTCAGCAGGGCCGCGATGTCGGGGCCAAGCGTCACACCATCGCGTGTGGTGTGCACAGCCTGGGCGCCGGGACCGGAGGCGACCGCGCCGCCGTGCATCGTGGTGATGGTGATGTTGCCGGAGGAGGAGCCCGCGACGCGGCGCGGTGGTTCGTCGGTGCCGCCCGGGTCAGGGCCGTGGGGTGGTGCGGTGCCGGTCATGCGGAACCTCCTGGTGTCCCCTGGGGTGTGTTGCCGTGGGCCGGTCCCGGCCGCGCGGAGTGATGGGCCCTGGCATGGTCGCCGGTGGCGACGGCCCCGCCGCTCATGGCTCCGACGAAGACGCCGCCACTGCTGACGTTGACGATCTGCTGCTCGAACTCGCCCGTCTCGTAGCCCTGGGTGCGCAGGGCCTCCCGTACGCCGCTGATGATCCGGTCCTGGACGGTCTTCACGTAGCGGCTGATGTCCATCTCCTGCATGAGTGAGACCTGCTCGGCGCTGCCCTGTTCCCGGACCGATGTCTCCGGGCCGTCCGGAACCGCGCGCCGGGGGTCGGCCAGCCAGACGCGGAAGAGCGCGATGACCGTGCGGATGGCGGAGGCCCCGGCTGCCACGGACGCGGAGGGCGCGGCGAACAGGGCACGGACCGCGTCACGCCCCAGGTCCGGGTGTTCGCGGGCGGCGACGACGTCCACGATCCTGAACGTGTCGCTCAGCGGCATCAGGATGTGCGGGATGACCTCAAGGACCAGCATCTCGCCCTGGGTGTGCACCCGGACCAGGATGGAGACGACCACCTGCTCGTCCCAGGCGCCGATCCGGATCCGCAGGAAGTGCCGCCTGGCCTCGCCGCCTTCGTCGACGGCCTCGGCCAGGTGCCCGTGGACGGAGCGGGCGTCGTAGGAGACCTGAGCGCGGGCCGGACCGACCGGCAGATAGACGAACTCGTCGATTTCCAGCTCGCGCAGGCGGTCGCGGCCGGTGGCGGCGGCGGAGGCGCACAGCCGCTCGAGCCGGGGCACGATCAGATCGAGGACGGTACGTGCCAGCAGCCGGTCGGCAGCGGGTCGGCTGCCGTCATGAGCGACGCGTCGGCGCAGTTCGAGGGCGAAGGACCAGGGCTCATAGGGGCGTCCGGCGCCGACGAAGGGGCGGTAGGGGTCGTAGAAAGTGAGCGGGGCGTACTGCTCACGGTCGATGGCGGCGGTGATCCGCCGTAGCCGCAGCGTGCTCTGCGGCAGCGCGCGGGGCACCCTCGAAAAGGCGTCGGACGACAGCTCCCGACGCATGATGTCCTCGACCCGCCAGCGGTGCAGCCACACCGGCAGGACCAGCAGCGCCGGGAAGAGCAGGGCGAGCAGTGTCGCGGAATCGAAGAAGGCGAGGGAGAGCGCCGTACCCCAGTAGGCGAGGACGAACAGACGGGGCCCGATCGGCGCCAGCACGGTGAGCCGGCCGCTGCTGGCGCGGCGCAGGGTCGCGCGGTCCATGGTGTAGACGGACAGGCTGCGCGCGCCGAGGGTCAACCGGGCGCTCCACACCAGCAGAACGATCACCGCGTACAGCACGAACCACGGAACCAGCAGCGACGGGACATCGGCGTTCAGCTCGACCACGATGAACAGCACCCAGATGAAGAGGACCTGCGCCGCGGCCTGCGCCTCCAGGCGACGGGCGCGCAGCGCGTGGGCCAGGACCGGGACCACGTCGATGCCGAGCGAGGGAGCGACGGACCGCTCCTCGTGCTCGATGAGTTCCTCGATGACCTTGCGGCGGAACATGCCGTGGACATAGGCCCCGGCACACAGCAGACGCGTCGCCTCGCTGCGCGAGTAGTCGTGGGAATGTCCCTTCACCGGCATGCCCATGCACCCCCTGATGCCCGAACTCACCATCTGACACAGGGAGTTGGCGGTATGCGGTTACTGGACAGCGTACGGCGGTGGAGAGGAAGGAGCGCCGCTGCGGCCATGACGAAATGGCTGGTCCGGCATCCGGCATCCGGCGTCCGGCGTCCGGCATCCGCCGGCAGCCGAGCGGCGCGAGCCGCCGCCCTGGCGGGAAGGGGCCCCAGGCCAGGCGCCTCTCCGGCCTTGAGCCTCCTGGGGTATGGACCGGTCACGGCCGTTCCCGGGACCGGCGTCGGCCCGCTGGAAGCGGCACGGGGTCCGCGCCGGGCACGATGGTGTTGGCCACGCTGCCGATCGCTTCCACCGTGAGGGTGACGGTGTCACCGGGCTTCAGCGGTGGCGGGGTCTGTTCGCCGCGCAGGCCCCACAGTTCGGCGAGGCAGCCGCCGTTGCCGCAGGTGCCGGAGGCGAGGACGTCGCCGGGGGCGACGCGGGTGCCGCGCGAGGCGTAGGCGGCCATTTCCTCGAAGGTCCAGCTCATGTTGGAGAGCAGGTCCTTGCCGATCGTCTCCCCATTGACCTCGGCCGTCAGCGCGAGGCGCAGGAAGCCGTCGGCGTCACGGTACGGCTCCAGCTCGTCGGCCGTGACCAGGTACGGGCCGAGCGTGGTCGCGGTGTCCTTGCCCTTGCAGGGGCCGAGGCCGACCTTCATCTCGGCGGCCTGGAGGTCGCGGGCGGACCAGTCGTTGAAGACGGTGTAGCCGACGATGTGGTCGCGGGCCTGTTCGGGCGTGAGGTCGAAGCCCTCGCGGCCGATGACGGCGGCGACCTCGAGCTCGTAGTCGAGGACGGACGAGCCGGGCGGCATCGGGATGTCGTCGCCGGGTCCGTGGATCGCGTGCGGGTTGGTGAAGTAGAAGGTGGGAGCCGTGTACCACTGGTCGGGTACGCCGCCGACGCCGTCCACGGAGCGGCGTACGCCCTCGACGTGTTCCTCGAAGGTCACGAAGTCCCGTACGGAGGAGGGCTGGAGCGGGGGAAGCAGCCGTACCTGGGAGACGTGCGGCCCTGGTGGTGCGTCGAGCGCGGCGGCACCGGCGTCGAGGAGGGCGGGCAGTCCGCCGCCGGAGCGGACCAATTCGGTGAGTGAAGTGGTGTCGGGCAGCGGGTGGAGGGTGCCGTCGGCCTCGACGACGGCGACGCGGGCGCGGTGCCGGCGGGCGTAGGTGGCAAATCGCATGGGGGCTCCTGGCGCGGGCGGGGGCCGGGGGCGCGGAGGGACCGGTCAGGGCACGGACAGGGCCGCCGCGCCCCCGGGGCGGGCGGGTCAGACGGGCGGGGCGATGAACACGCCGCGGTCGACGTCGTTGAAGGACTCCTTGGCGACCAGCTCGTTCATCGGGTTCGCGGTACCCCACTGGTCGGTGACCTCGGGCTGCGAGAAGTCGTAGACGTGCGGGTGCCAGGTGTCCTCGTCGAGCTCCTCCAACTCGGTCGTGTACTCCACGGTGTTGCCGTGCGGATCGAGGAAGTACGTGAAGGTGTTGTCGCCCGCCATGTGGCGGCCGGGGCCCCAGATCTTCCGGAAGCCCGCGCGCATGACGCGGCCCGATCCGCGCATGTACTCGTCGAGGCCGCGCATCTCGAAGGAGACGTGGTGCAGGGCCGTGTGCGGGCCCTGCGCGATGGCCATCGAGTGGTGCTGGCTGGAGATCCGCATGAAGTGCATGACCTCACCCATGTGCGGCGAGGACAGCGTGTCGGACAGGGCGAAGCCGAGGTGGCGTTCGTACCACTGCCGAGTCCGGTTCAGGTCGGGGGAGTTGAGGACGACGTGGGAGAGCCTGACCGGGACGGCTTCCTTCTCCTCGATCTTGCGGTGCCGCCTGACCTCGACGTCGGCGGAGACCTCGATGGTGCGCCCGTCGACGTCGAAGAAGCGGAAGCCGTAGCCGCCGCCGGGAGTGTCGACCTTCCCGGGGCGAGAGATCAACTGCGCTCCTCCAGCCAGGAGTTGCTCGGCCAGGGTGTCCACGTCGGTCGGGGATTCAGCTCCGTAGGAGACGAGGTCGAGGCGCTTCTCCTCGGCCTTGCGCAGGCGGACGGCGTAGTTCTCCGGGCTGCCCTCGGCGGCGAGGAAGGAGATGCCGGAGTCCTCGGCGACCTTGGTCAGGCCCCAGATGCCGGAGTAGAAGTCGAGCTGCTTGTCGTAGTCGGGCACGGCGAGGTCGACGTGCCGCAGGTGGGTGAGCAGACGGTTGCTCATGACGGGTCAGTCCTTCCGCAGGAGGGCGGTCGCGGTGCCGCCGCGCACCGCCTCGAAGTGGGCCTCGGGCAGGCGGGCCGCGCGCAGCGCGCCGAGCGGGTCCTCGGTGCCCATGTCGAAGGGGAAGTCGGAGCCGAGCAGCACCCGGTCCGCGCCGACCGCCCGCACCAACTCCCGCAGCACGTACGGATCGTGGACCAGTGAGTCGAAGTAGACCCGCTTGAGATAGCTGCTCGGCGCCTCGCGGCACCGCTGTGCGTCGGGGCGCACCCGCCAGGCGTGGTCGGCGCGACCGATGTGCGTGGGCAGATAGCCGCCGCCGTGCGCCGCGATCAGGGTGAGCGCGGGGTGGCGGTCGAGGACTCCGGAGAAGATCAGGTGGGAGAGGGCGACGGCGTTCTCGGTGGGCTGACCCACCGAGTTGGACAAGTACCACTGATCGAGGCGCTCGCCGAGGGTGCAGCCGAAGGGGTGCAGGAAGGCGAGCGCGCCCGTCTCCTCGGCACGCGACCAAAACGGTTCGTACGCCGGGTCGGACAGCTCGCGCCCGGGGGCGTGGCTGGAGATCTCGACACCTGCGAGGCCCTGTGTCATGGCGTGGTCGAGGGCGCGCCTCAGCTGCTCAGGGTGCTGGAGCGGTACGAGGCCGAGGCCGCGCAGCCGGTCCGGCGCGGCCGAGCAGTGAGCCGCGGTGGCCTCGTTGGCCAGCCGGTACACCTTCTCGGCCGTTTCCTCGTCCGCCCAGTAGTGATAGTGCGAGGGGGAGGGGCTGACGAGTTGAACGTCCACGCCCTGGGCGTCCATCGCCGCGAGGCGGACGGCCGGATCGGTGAGGCGGGCGATGCGTTCGCCGATCATCGGGCCGTTGACCTCGAGCGCTGCCGGGCCGTTGCGGCGGGTGTCCAGAGCACGCGCATCGGCGAGGCCGGGCAGGCCGTCGACCAGGGCGTCGATCTCGGGCAGCAGGACGTGCGCGTGTACGTCGACGGTCGGCGGCGACGCCGTCACGGCAGCTCCCGCAGCATGGTCATGGTGCGGCCCATCAGGCCCGGCACGTCGGCGTCGCGGACTCCGTCGAGCTGCCACCGGCCGATCTGGACGGAGGCTTCGACGACGGGACGTACGCGCGAGACGCGTCGCTCGTAATACGCCTGGAGGAGGGCGTCGTCCCAGGTGTCGGTGGCGGTCAGTATCTGGGTGAGCACCCAGGCGTCCTCCATCGACAGGGCGGCGCCCTGGGCGAGGGTGGGCGGGCAGCAGTGCGCGGCGTCGCCGACGAGGACGACGCGGCCGCGGTGCCACGGGCCCTCGACCAGCAGCCGGTCGAACCAGGTGTAGTTGACCTTCGCCGGGTCGGTGATGTGCGCGGTGATCTCGGGCCAGTGGCCGCCGTAGTGCTGTGCCAGGGCGCGCATCTCGTCCGCGTACGAGGCCGCCGCGATGCCCGCCCGGTCGCGGTTGGCCTCGACGACGTACGCGTAGAGGGTCTCCTCGCCGGTGGGGCAGTACCCGGCGATGTAGGCCGGGCCGCCGTACGCGAGGTCGGTGCGGGTCACCCCCGCCGGGCGGGGGGCGGCGATCCGCCAGATGGCCATGCCGGTGGGCTCGGGCCTGTCCGTGATGCCGATCGCGGCGCGGGTGGCGGAGCGGAGTCCGTCGGCGGCGATCACCAGGTCGTAGCGGGATGCGGTGCCGTCGCTGAAGCTGACCGTCACACCGTCGTCGGCGGACTGGTCCAGGGATACGGCGCGAACGCCGAGGCGGACGGCGGCGCCGCAGGCGCGGACCGCGTCGATGAGGACGCGCTGCAACTGGGGGCGCTGCATGCCGACGGTGGCGGGCAGGTCGTCGCCGCCGGTGCGCAGGTCCTCGGCGACGTGCAGGACGGTGCCGTCCGGGGCGGTGATGCCGACCGAGCCGAACCCGTAGCCGGACTTCTCCACCTGCTCCCACACGCCGAGTTCGCGCAGGACGCGCAGGGCGTTGCCCTGGAGGGTGATGCCGGACCCGGCGGTGGCGTTCCAGTCGTCCCTGGCCTCGATCAGGTCGACGGCGATCCCGGCGCGGCGGAGCAGGACCGTGGCGGCGTTGCCGGCCGCGCCACCGCCGATGACGAGGACCGTGCGGAGTGTGCTCATGAGGGGTGCTCCTCTGTTCCTCTCTGTTCCTCAAAGGCAGGCTCTGAGGGCTACTTGACGGCGATCGGGTTGACGGGCGAGCCGACCGCGCCGGTGATCGGCAGGGGGGCGGCGGTGAGCCAGAAGTCGAAACGGCCGTCGTCCGCGCAGTCCGCGGCGAGCCCGTCCAGATCCCACATCTCGCCGATCAGCAGCCCCATGTTGGGGATGGCGACCTGGTGGAGCGGCTGGAAGGCGTGCTCGAACTCATTCGGGCGGACCTCGAAGCCCCAGGTGTCGGTGGCGACCGCGGCGATCTCCGCGCGGTGCAGCCAGCCCGCCGTGGTGAACGACAGACCGGGCGCGGGTCCGCCCGCGTAGTCGCCCCAGCCCTCGCGCCGGGCCCGGGTGAGGCGGCCGGTGCGTACGAGGACGATGTCGCCGCGGCCGACCGTCACGCCGTGTGCCTCGGCCGTCGTGGTGAGGTGGTCCTCGGTGATGGCGAAGCCGACGGGCAGTTCGCCGTCCTCGCCCACTACCCGGCCGACGTCGAGCAGGACGCCGCGCCCGGCGACGTACGGGGCCATGTGCTCGATGCCGGTCACCAGGTCGCCTTCGGAGGTGACGGTGGTCGCCGCGTCCCGGCCGTTCCACGCCTTGCCGTGGTCGAAGATGTGGCCGAGGCCGTCCCACTGCGTGGAGCACTGCAGCGGCATGGCGACCACGTCGTCGGCGCCGCCCAGGCCGTGCGGGAAGTTCTGGTTGCCGAGGGCCGCGTCCGTGCCGGTGTCGAGCATCGTGTGGACGGGGTTGGTGCGGCGCCGCCAGCCCCTCTGCGGCCCGTCCATGTCGAAGCGCTGGGAGAGGGAGAAACTGGCGCCCCTTCGGACCAGCGCGGCGCCCTCGCGACGCTTGGCCTCGTCGAGGAAGTTCAGCGTGCCGAGCACGTCGTCGGCGCCCCAGCGCCCCCAGTTCGAGTACGCCTTGGCGGCCTCGGCGATCGCGCTCTCGGGGTCGCCGCGGTCCAGGCGTCCAGTGGTCACGACGTCACCTCCGCGACACAGCGGGTGCGCTGGGCACCGAGCCCGGTGATGGAGGCGTCCATCACGTCGCCGTCGCGCAGCAGCCGGCCCCAGTGCATGCCGTTGCCGGCCGGTGAGCCGGTCAACACCACGTCGCCGGGCAGGAGTTGAGCGGTGTGTGAGGCGTAGGACACCATGCGGGCCACGTTGAAGATCATGTCCTTGGTGGACTCGTCCTGCATCGGCTCGCCGTTCAGCTTCAGGATCAGACGCAGATCGTCGGGGTCGGCGATCGACTCCGCAGGCACGAGCCACGGGCCGAGCGGGGTGAAACCGGGGGCGTTCTTGCTGCGCAGCCAGTCGGTGCCGATCTGCGGCATGTCCCGGCGGAAGACGGTGGCGCGGTCGGTGAGGTCGTTGGCGATCGTGTACCCGGCGACGTGCGCCAGGGCCTGTTCGGCCGACACCCGATGGGCGGGCTTGCCGATGACGGCTGCCAACTCCAGCTCCCAGTCGGGCTTTTCGGCCCATGCGGGGAGTACGACGTCGTCGTACGGGCCGGTGATGGCGCTCGGCAGGCCGATGAAGACGTAGGGAAGATCCTCGGCGGCCCGCCGGTCCATGATCTCGGCGGCCTCGGCGCGCCGCTCGTCCTCGGGGCGGTCGTCGCCGGGCGCGCGGTGGGCCACGTGCAGGTCGATGACGTGCTGCCGGTAGTTGGCGCCGGACTGGAACACCTGGCGCGGCTCCACCGGAGCGTGCACCCGGAACTGTGACAGCGGTCTGCGCTCCACCGCGTCGTCGGCGGCCAGCAACCGCAGCCGCGGCAGCACCCCCGGCCAGTCCTCCAGGAGACGGCGGACGGTCAACCGCTCGTCGCCGAGGGCGTCGCGCAGATCGACGACGTGCTCCTCGGGCGTGACCAATGCAGGGAATGCCGGTCCCGCCGGTCCCGCGGGTTCCGCCGGGGCGGAGAGGGTGGTGAGGGCGAACGGGCCGACGAAGGGCGCGGACGCGGGAGCAGGTTTCACGGACATGTCCTCCTGATTGCGGTGGGACTAATCTGGACGCGCCACCGTTGATCTGGGAAATAGATTGTGTGGATGTCAGTCATCCGCCAGGTGAATGCGCCCTGGTCAGCGCCGACCCACGCGCCGTACAGCAAGGGAAAGCCCGTGAATCTGGCCCGTCTGGATCTCAATCTCGTCGTCGCGCTGCGCGCCTTGCTGGAGGAGCGCAACGTGACCCGTGCGGGGCAGCGCGTCGGACTGAGCCAGCCCGCCATGAGCGCCGCCCTCGCCCGGCTGCGCCGCCACTTCGACGACGACCTGCTGGCCCGGGTCGGCGGCCACTACGAATTGACCGCTCTCGGCCAGGTCCTCCTCGACCGCACCTCCACCGCCTACGACGTCCTGGAACGTCTCTTCTCCAGCCAGGCCGAGTTCGACCCGGCCAAGGAGAGCCGTGCGTTCAAGCTGGTGGCCTCCGACTACGCGGTGTCCGTGTTCGGCGCCGAACTCGCCCGCGTCGTGCACGAGGAGGCCCCCGGCATCCGGCTGCATTTCGCGCAGACGCCGCCGACCGTGGTCGAGGACACCGCGACGCTGCTCAGCGCCGTCGACGGACTGCTCATGCCGCACGGAGTCATCAGCGACTTCCCCGCCACCGACCTCTACGACGACCGGTGGGTCTTCGTGGTCGCCGACGACCACCCGGCCATCACGGACCGGCTCACGCTGCAGGACCTCGCGGACCTGCCGTGGGTCACCTATCAGCGCACCTACGACGCTCCGGCCGTGCGCCAGCTCGGCATGCTCGGGGTGGAGCCGCGCGTGGAGGTGTCCGTCGACAGCTTCCAGCTGCTGCCGCTGCTGGTGGCCGGAACGCGGCGGATCGCCATGGTGCAGGCGCGGCTCGCCCGCCGGCTCGCGCCGATCGCCTCCGTGCGGGTCGTGGAACCTCCCTACGAGGCGGTTCCGTTGCAGCAGGCTATGTGGTGGCATCCGGTGCATACGCACGACGCCGCTCACATCTGGCTGCGGGAGACCGCGGCGCGAGTCGGGGCGCAGCTGTCACCGCCGCACGCTGTACGACCCGGCGGCCTGACGGCGTAGGAGGAAGGACCCTGGCTACGACGCCGGCAAGGCCCTCAAACGCCCCGCGACCCTCACCGAACGTGGCCGCCGAGGGTAAGAAGTTCAGGGCAGGAAGACAATCGAGTTCTGGAGGAAGGGTACGCCGGGCGGCCAGTGAGGATGGCCGGTGGACGGCTTCTCTGCCTTTTGCCAGCTCCGTAGCGTGCCGCCCAGGTGACCATCCAGGGAGCGGGGGGACGTTCAGGGTGGGACGCAGGGAGAAGCCGATCGATCCGGCGACGGGGCCGGTGGCGCGGTTCGCGGTCGAGTTGCGCAAGCTGCGCGAAGAGGCCGGGGGGATCGCGTATCGGGCGCTGGCCGAGCGCACCGGTTATTCGATCACGGCACTTTCTCGGGCCGCCGCGGGGGAGAGACTCCCTTCCCTGGCTCTGACGCTTTCCTATGCCAAAGCCTGCGGAGGCGATGAGCAGGACTGGGAGCGGCGCTGGCGTGCCGCTGCCCGTGAGGAGTCCGAGGCCGCGGCCGCCAGTGAGAGCACCGCTGCGGCCCCCTACCGGGGCCTGGCCCGTTTCGATACCGGCGACGCGCATCTCTTCTTCGGCCGAGACCACCTGACCGACCTCCTGATGCAGCTGGCGAAGCGGCATCGGGTCACGGTTGTCTTCGGGCCTTCCGGGAGTGGCAAATCATCGTTGCTGCGGGCCGGGGTCATCCCGCGCCTGCTCCACCCCGATGCCGGCGGGCCGTGTCCGGTGGCGGTCCGGATCCTTACTCCGGGCGCACATCCCCTGCACGCCCACACCGACATCCTGGCCCCCGCGCCGGCCGACGGAGACACGTGGCTGGTCGTGGATCAGTTCGAGGAGGTCTTCACTCTTGCCCACGACTCCTCCGAGCGAGGTGAGTTCATCGCCCGCCTGCTGGCCGCCCGCCATCCCGAGAACCGGCTGCGCGTACTGCTGGGCGTACGTGCCGACTTCTACGCACGCTGCCTTGAGCATCCCGAACTCGCCGCGGTCATCCGGGAGTCGAGCCTGCCGGTTCCTCCCATGTCCTCCAGTGAACTACATGAGGTCATCGTCAAGCCGGCTGCGGGTGTGGGCCTGCTCGTTGAACGCGCGTTGACGGCGCATCTGATCGAGGAGGTGGGACAGGAGCCGGGGGCGTTGCCGTTGCTGTCGCATGTGCTGCTGGAGACCTGGCGCCGGCGCCGTGGTCACACTCTGACCATGGAGGCGTATGAGGCAGCCGGTGGTCTGCACGGCGCCATCGCCCAGACCGCCGAGACCGTCTACACCCAGCTCCCCGCCCCCCAGGCCGCCACCGCCCGGGGCATCTTGCTGCGGCTGATCACCCCGGGCGACGGCACCCCCGACACGAGCCGCCCCGTCGACCGGAACGAGATCGACCCGAGTCCGGCCACCGAACTGGTCCTGGAACGGCTGGCCCGGGGACGGCTTCTCACCTTGAACGGTCGGTGCATCGAGTTGACGCACGAGACGCTGATCGCCGCTTGGCCCCGGCTCCGTGCCTGGATCGAGGAGGAGCGGGAGAGCCTGCGTCAGCAGCGGCGCCTGACGGAAGCGGCCCGGACATGGGACGAACTCGCCCGCGACAGCGGCGCGCTGTACCGGGGCGGTCGGCTCGCCACCTGGCGGGAGACGGTGCGGCGCGAAGGCTCCCACGGCGACCTCTCGTTGATGGAGCGGGAGTTCTTGGACGCCAGCATCGCCGGGGAGGAGGCCGAGCGGGCCGCAGCCTCGCGACGTAATCGCCAACTCCGGGTGTTGGCCCTCTGCCTGGCCGTGCTCCTTGCGGTGGCCGCAAGCGTGGGGGTGATTGCGTTCCAGCAGCGGGAAGACGCCGTACACCAACGACAGGTGGCATTGCACCAGCGGCAGCTCACGATCTCGCGCCAACTGGCCTCCCAGGCACTGGGACTGGCCCAGCACCGGCCGTCGCTGGCGAAGCTGCTGAGCCTGGCGGCGTTCCGGACCGCGCCGACAGCCGAAGCGCGCGGTGCCCTCCTCTCGATGTCCACTTACCAGTACCACCAGGGTGAACTCACCGGGCACGGGGATGCCGTATCGGAGGTCGCGTTCAGTCCGTCGGGCACGTTGGCTTCCGTGAGCCGTGACCGTACGGTCGCTTTGTGGGACACCCGGCGTCATGCGCGCCTGGCTACGCTCAGAGGTCATCGCACCTGGCTGCGGGCGGTGGCTTTCAGCTCCGACGGGCGCATGATGGCTACCGGTGGCGACGACAAGAAGGTCATGCTCTGGGACGCCGGACGCGGTACCCGACGGGCCGTCCTCACCGGCCACATCGGATCAGTACGCGCCGTTGCCTTCAGCCCGGACGGGCGTCATCTGGTCTCGGCCGGCCTCGATCGTTCCGTCATCGTGTGGGATCCGGCACGCGGCGTCCGCCGCGCCACACTCACCGGTCACGGCACCAACGTCTACAGCCTGGCTTTCTCCCCCGGCCCGAAACCTCTGCTCGCCTCCTCGGGGGAGAACGGGACGGTCACGTTGTGGGACGTGGGGCGGGTCGCTCTGACGGGGCACCGCGACCGGGTGAACAAGGCCGTGTTCAGTCCGGACGGCCGGACGCTGGCCACCGCGAGCGACGACGGGTCCGCGGCGTTGTGGGATCTACGCGACGGAACGCGCAGTGCCACGTTCAACCGCCATACGGGCGCAGCGAATTCGGTTGCTTTCAGCCCCGACGGTCGCGGCCTCGCGGTCGCCACCGGGGCCGATACTCACCCGCCCACGCCGGGGGTTCTGCACCTGTGGCAGGTGGCGAAGCCCCCCAGACACGCCGCCGCCTTCACCGCGCGTGCCGATCGGTTCCTGGACGTCGCGTACAGCCCCGATGCCCGTACGGTGGCAACAGCCGGGGCCGACGGCACCGTGGTCCTCTGGGATGCCGTACGGCGGACGCGGCTGGCGAGCCTCTCCCACAACGCGCCCCCAACGGCAGGAGGCGTGTCCAAAGCCCCCGCAAGGACGGCATCGGGGGCGGTCTTCGCGGTGGCCTTCCGCCCCGACAGCCGCACCTTGGCCACCGCCGACGCCGACGCCTCCGTCCACCTGTGGCGCGTCTTTGACCGCCACCTGCTGGCCGTGCTGTCCGGTCACAGCCGACAAGTACGGACCCTGGCCTTCAGCCCTGATGGCCGGACTTTGGCCAGTGGTGGCGTGGACGGCACGGTGCTGCTGTGGAACACGAATGCCGCGCGCACGGCCGACCAGCTGTGCAGGACGGTCGCACGCGACCTCACCCGCGAGGAATGGTCCAACTTCGCCCCCGACACCGCGTACCGCAGGATCTGTTCCTTGCCGCGACCCGCACCACGTCCTCACCAGTCGCCCAGCAGCGCCGGGACGGATCGCACGATGGTGCGGTGAGGACGCAGTGATGGACAGGGGCCAAGACACGCGCCCGCGGTCGACCAGGTGCACAAAGCCCTGCTGCGGACCTTGTTTCTCGGCCAAGTGCTTAAGGGCGCTCCTTCAGCACCGCAGCAGCGAGACGCTGCCGCAGGAGCACATCCGCCCTGATCCGCGCCAGTTCGTCAGTGTGCTGCTTGACCACACGAAGCTGATAGGCGAGTTCCACGGCGTACCACACACCCACCAGATTGGTCTGTGCCTTGCAGCGCGCATCGGTGGCGGCAACGGCACGTTCGTGGGCCAAGGCCGTCGCCGTACGCCAGGCGGGATCCGCCGCAGCTTCGTCCGGGCTCGCGTAGCGGTAACCGTGCCTCTTCATGCAGCCAGACCACCTGCCGTACGCCCTCAGCACCCGGTCGTCCCGCTGGGATGCCTGAAACGTCTCGACGTTGATGCGGTCGACGAGCGGGGCGTCACCACCCGCCTGACGGTCGTCGGAACGCAGCGCCCGCAGCGCCTCGCCTCGGCACCCGCCCGCCGGCACCGTCCGGCCGGCGACCCGCGTACCGCTGTAGGCACTCGTTGAACCCGGCTTGACGTGGGGGTCGTTCGTGCCGTTGAGCACGAGAGTCTCCCGGGCGGGCAGTGACTCGGCCGGCACCCGGTGCGGCTGCTGCCGGCCGGCACCGGCCGGGGTGTACCCGTGGCGGGCCGCGGCGGCGGCATCGGTGATGCCGTACCGCAGCTGGGTGAGCGTGCGGGGCCTGAACTGCTGCGGCACGGCCGGGGCCCGGTACGCGAAGCCGAAGCGGGCCATGCACCGCTGGACGAGCACCGCCTTGGCCAGGTCGAGGCGGTCCTGTTGCGCGTTGGTCAGGAGAAAGTCCTGGACTGGCAGCCGTTTGTCGGCCGCAGACACGAGCTGCGGGATCGCGGCGGCCTTCGGCGCGGCGGCGGTGGGACGCGCGCCACCGGAGGGATGCCCGGGGCCCCCGCCGGCGCATCCGGCGGTGAGCACCAGCACGATGAGCCCTGCCACGGCCGTACCCCGCGTCCTGGGGGCGGCGCCGATCAGCGTCATGAGGTACGGCCCCTTTCGAGTGCGATGGGTGGTGCGCCGCCCGCGCGAGCGGACGGCGCACCTGGGGCACCTGGCTGGGTCAACTGAACTTTCCGGACGCGTTGTTGTTGTGCAGGGACGAGTTGAGGTTCGCCTTCCCGCCGGCGGAGATGGTCTGATGGGTTCCCGCGTAGTTCGGGCTGTAGTAGATGGTGATGGAGTTGTTGAAGTCCCAGTTGTCGACCGAACCGGCGTTGTTTCGCACGACTTGGCCGGCCCCTTCGCTTCCGTGAGAGGACGTGCTGGTGACGAAGCGGTTGTTGCCGTAGTTCGCGTCGTTGTTGTACTGCTTGTAGATGGCTCCGGTGTAGCCGGGGTGGTAGAAGAGGCAGGCGTAGCCGGTGGAGCAGCTGGCTGCGGTCGGCGCGGAGGGTGCGGCGGAAGCGGGCGTCGACAACGCCAGCCCGCTGCCCGCGGCGGCCAGCGCCACGGCTGCGGCGACCATGGAGCGCTTGAGGTACATGGGTCCTCCCGTTGTGTGAGAGCGGCCGTCCTGCCGCCCTCGACCATCGTGCTGGGAGCCCTAGGGCGCCGGGAACCGTCTTCCAGCAGCATCGAAACGCCCAGGTAAGTCCCAGGCCCATGGCCGGAGTCGGTCAATGGACGTCCGCGGGGACCGGGGTGGAGGTTTCGACGACGGCCGTCCTGACCAGCGAGGAACCGGTCGGCGTGCGGACGTGCAGCACGACCGATCCGTGCCTGAAGGACCGCAGCAGTCCGCAGTTGCGCAGGGCCGAGAGGTGATGGCTGACCGCGGGCGCTGACACCCCTGCACAACGGCCCAGTTCACCGGAGGTGGTGGCGGTTCCCGCCGCTATGAGGATGGCGGCACGTGTACCCCCCAGTAGCCGGGCAAGTGCTCTGTTCGCTGCTTCTGCTCCGGGGGTTGACTGTGCGGCGGGGTGGATGAGGACGGCGGGCCTGCCGGGACGGCAGCGCAGGTAGGTTCTGCCACCGCAGAAGTGCGAAGGGACCAGGAGCAGGCCTCTTCCGTCCAGATACAGGTCGTGGCCCGCGTCCCCCGGAACGTGCAACACCGGTGGCTCCCAGCGCATGAACGGTGCGTAGCTGCGCAGGTGCCCGTGGATGCCGCCGTCCAGGAAGGAGCGGGCACGCAGCAGCCGGTCGCTCTCCACGCTGCTTCGGATCTCCTCCCAGTGCGGCCTGATCGCACACGCGTAGTAGTCCCACAGGAGTGACCGCAGGTCGTCTCGGCCCGGCCTCCTCTCCTTGTGCTGCGGCCGTTCCTGACGTGCGATGCGGGAGGCGACTCGCTCCTGGCCCGGCCGGCCCAGGAGCCGGTCGACGGGCACAGGGGCGATCGCCGCGATCCGGGCGTCGACGCTGTCCCGCGCGTCGCCGTCCGGGACCAGGAAGTCCGGTACGGACCCGGAGCCGGGCAGTAGCGGCATGAGGACCCGGCGCACGCGTCCCAGAAGATCGCCCCTGTGCGCCGCCTGGTGGCGCACCCGTTGCCGCCAGATGCCATGGCGGGAGGCGGGAGCACCGTCGCGTAATCGCTGGACGCTCAGGACCAGCTCCCACATCGGATCGGGCGTGGACGCCATCCGGATGCACAGCAGGTCGTCGCTCGTCATGTTGATACGCACGTCCTCACCCCTGTTCGACGCGCCCGGTTCGGTGCCCACGACGGGCGACAGGTCACGGAACTGATCGCCTGAACCGTCGGCCGCGGGATGAAGTCTTCGGCTCGGTTGTTTGTTCCGCATCCCCGAACCGGTGCGTGGAACAATCCCGGCTCCCTGGCTGAGCGGGACCCGCGCGTGTGCCGTACCGCAGGTGTGTCTTGACGCGAGGGAGGGGGCAGGGCCGGCGCGCGATGTTCCGGTGAGCGGAACAAAACTTGGAGAGCGCCTTTCACGCGCGCATCGTGAACGTAGGAGGAAGGCTCAGTAAGCGGCTTCCTCCATCCCGTCGCTGCTCAGACATGTGCACGCGATTTTCTCTGGTCGACGTATCGAAGGTGCGTACGTCGAGAGTCATCGATTACCGGAGGGAGGGAACGGCATGCAGATCGAGGTGTTCGAGCGCGCATCCGAAGCGGGTGCGGTGGTGTGCGGGGCATACGGGGGTCGTTAGCGGCCATCCGCGCCCAAGGTGCAATGCCACCCCCGCCCGAGGTGTGCGACTGCCTCACTGGGCTGGCGGACGACAACTGCCGCCAGCCCACCCGTATGTCGACGCAAGGGCACCGGGCCCATCGGTGCGGCCATGCGCTCGGGCACGTTTTCCGGGTAAGGAGGAAGTTTCCATGCGCGTCATCAAGGGGGACGGCTGTTACTGGGCTGTGGGCAGCCACAGCGTCGCCAGGCTCCCCAGCACGGCGGTGGACGCAGACGGCGCTCTCGTCGAGGAGGCCAGTGAACTGCTGCTGAGTTCCGGAATCGACCGGAACCGCGACACAGGCATCTACCACGTGACCGTACTGATCACCACCAAGTGCAATCTCGCCTGTTCCTACTGCTTCCAGAACACGGAGATACCGCCCGCGGGCACCAAGGGCATCCCCGTTCGGATCGCCGGCACGACCCTGGACGACACCCGTATCGGCGACATCCTCTCCTTCGTCCAGCGGCAAATGCGCCAGTACGCGGCTCAGGAACTGGACGTGATGCTTTTCGGCGGCGAGCCGACCCTGCACATGGACCTGTGCCTGCGGTTGCTCACGGGAGCGCGACGTCTCGGTCCCGTCACCGCCTCGATGATCTCCAACGGCACGCTCTTCACCGTGGCGGACATGCGCCGGCTCGAAGAGGCCGGACTGCGGTCCGTGCAGGTCACGTTCGACGGTGACGCGGGCACGCACGACCGTTCACGGATCACCATCGGCGGGCACGGCACCTTCGACAGGATCATGCGCAACCTCCAGGCCGTCTCCGATCACACCGAGATCGCCTGGCAGTTGCGGGTCAACCTGACGGCGGAGTCGATCGACGGCGCGGACGCGCTGATCGACCGGGTCTCCGCCCGGCTGGATCCCGTGAAGTGCGCCTTCTCCTTCGCGCTCGTCAATGACCCCGGCCTCGGGTACGCCGACGCGATGGCACACTCACCGGCTCTGGCCCGGCGCGTCGGCGCGCTGTACGAGCACGCCGTCGACGCGGGGTTCGTGGTGCCGGTACCGAGCACGGCGGCATGCATGGCCTGCGGGGAGGTGGGTGGACGCAGCGGTGCCGTGGTCAACGCGAACGGAACGCTCTACAGCTGCTGGGAGTCCGCGGGGCGCGACGGAATGGAGGTGGGCACGGTGACCGAGGGGTACCTGTCGGAGGAACTCGTCGTCTCCCGCTGGGTGGCCTGCGAGTACAACGCCCGTCAGAGGACCGATCCGGAGGCCGAGCGTGCCTACCGCGACACCCTGGACGCCCTCGTCCTGGACAGCCTCTACCGCAGGGGTCGGCTCGGTGCGGCAGCCGCCCACCGGGCGGCCGGGATGAAGACGGCCTGACGTGCCGCGCACCACGCGGAACCTGCGCCTGCTGGTCACCGCCAGAACGTGTTCGCTGTGCGGGGACCTGGCCGTTCCCATCGCCGTCCCTTTCGCCGTCCTTGACGTACTGGACGGGGGCCCGACGGAGGTCGGGATCGCCCTGGGAGCCCAGTTCACAGGGGTGCTCGTCTTCCTCACTGCCGGAGGGGTGTACAGCGACCGCTTCGCGCCCCATCGCGTGATGGTCGCCTCCGACTGCGCGTCCGCACTCGTCCAGACAGCCGTCGCGGTACTGCTCGCCACGGGCAGGATGAGCGTGCCCCTGCTGGCCTCGCTGATGTTCGCCACGGGGGCCGCCTCCGCCTTCCACCGGCCCGCCACCCGAGCCCTGGTGCCCCGGATCGTGGAGCGTGACGCGCTCCAGGCCGCCCACGCCCGCCTGGGCACGACCACCGCGGGCGCCGTCGTCCTCGCCCCCCTGGCCGCCGGCGGACTCGTCCCGGTCCTGGGGGCCGCCGGGGTCATCGCCGTCGACGCCGCCACCTTCGTCGGCAGCGCGCTGCTGATCGTACGGATAGCTCCCCGCGTACCGTCGCGTCCACCGGGCACTGACCACCCGGGCATGGCGGAAGAGGTCGCCGAGGGGTGGCGGGAACTGCGGTCCCGGCCGTGGCTCTGGGGATCGATCGCCTCGGCAGCCGGGGTGGAACTGCTGCTGTCCGCCCCACCGGCCACCCTCGCGCCCGTCGTCGCGGACCAGCTCTACGGTGGCGCCCGGGGCTACTCGTGGCTCGTCGCGGCCTGCGGCCTGGGGGCCGTCACCGGCGGCCTGACGGCGGCCCGGCTGCGTCTGCACCGCCCGGTCCTGGCCGCCAACGCACTGGTTCTGCCCATGGCACTGGCTCCACTCGCCCTGGCCCTGGGCGCGCCGCTGATCGGCGTCCTCGTGGCGTACGGCGTGACGGGCATGTGCCAGGGCCTCTTCACCGCCCTGTGGTACACGGCTGTGAGCCGGGCCGTTCCGCAGGAGGTGCAGGGGCGGATCAGCGCGTGGGACCAACTGGGCTCCTTCGCCCTGCGTCCCGCCGGCCACGCCATGGCCGGGCTCGCCGCCGGCACGGTCGGCATCGCTCCGGTTCTGGGCACGGCCGCCGCCGCGGGGCTGTTCCTTCCCGTGCCCGTCCTGCTCCTGAAGGACGTCCGGGCGCCACTGAGCACATCCCCGGCACAGCACACCGTCCTGTCACCGACACCTCCGAGGTAGCGCCATGCGCGTCGTTCTCGTCAACATGCCCTGGGCCTCCGCCGAGGTGCCCTCCCTGGCGCTGGGCATCCTCAAACGGGCCGTCACCGCCGCCCTGCCCGACGTGACCGTCGAGGTGCTGTACGCCAACCTCGACTTCGTCGACTGGATATGCGGCCGCCGGTCCTTCACCGCCGAGGACTACCAGTTCTTCTCCCACGGCTCCTACTTCGACGGCGCCGGCGACTGGGTCTTCTCCTCCGCCCTGTACGACGACCCCCGATGGCGTACGGAGGAATTCACCGCCGCCAAGAAGGACCGGCTGCCCGGCGGCCGCATCGACCTGTGCCGCGAACTGCACGACGTCGTACCGGACTTCATCGACGACCTCGCCGCCCGGATCTGCGCGGGACCCGCCCCGGACGTGGTCGGCTTCACCACCACCTTCCAGCAGAACACCGCCGCCCTGGCCGCCGCCCGGCGCATCAAGCGTCTCTCCCCGCGCACGCTCACCGTCTTCGGCGGCGCCAACTGCGACGGAGCGCAGGGCGAGGCACTGCACCGCAACTTCCCCTTCGTCGACTATGTCCTGCGCGGCGAAAGCGAAGTCTCCTTCCCCAGGCTGCTCGACGCCCTCCAGCACAGCAGGGCAACCGACGACATACCGGGACTGTGCCACCGCCTGGCCGACAGTTCGTCGCAGTCCGCCCCCATGGCGGCCGAGCCGCTGCCCCCCGCCGCGGTACCGGGCCCCGACTACCAAGGCTACTTCGAACGGGGCGCCGCCTCCGAGGCACGGCGCTGGTCCGACCCCCAGCTGGTCCTCGAAGCCTCCCGGGGCTGCTGGTGGGGAGAGAAGCACCACTGCACCTTCTGCGGACTGAACGGATCCTTCATGCAGTTCCGCAGCAAACGCCCCGAGGTCTTCTTCAACGAGATCACCGACCTCGTCGCCCGGCACCGCGTCCTGGACGTCGTCGTGGTGGACAACATCCTGGACATGGGCTACCTCACCTCGCTCCTGCCCCGCATCAGCGCCAGCGGCTACGACCTGCGCCTGCACTACGAGATCAAGTCCAACCTGCGGCGCGAGCAGCTACGCGTACTCGCCAACGCCGGGCTGCTCCGTGTCCAGCCAGGGATCGAAAGCCTCAACAGCCACGTCCTGAAGCTGATGGACAAGGGCGTCACCGCCTGCCAGAACGTCCGCATGCTCCGCGATGCCGCCACCGTCGGACTCGTCCCCGAGTGGAACTACCTCTACGGCTTTCCCGGTGAGACCGAGGCGCACTACGAGCCCGTCGTCGCCCAACTGCCCGCACTGCACCACCTCACCCCGGCCGAATCCGTCGGCCGGATCGCCATCGAGCGGTTCAGCCCCTACTTCGACCGCCCCGAACTCGGCTTCGCCGACCTGCGCCCCGACACCCAGTACGAACTCATCTACGACCTGCCTCCAGCGGAACTCATGGACTTCGCCTACCTCTTCGAAGCCACACCGCAGGGCATCAACGAGCACACCGCCGACGCCCTGCGCGCCGCCATGCGCGAATGGGAGGGTGCCTGGTCCTCCAGCCACCTCGACCACGTCGACCTGGGCAGCCATGTCGTCCTGACCAACAGGCGCCGCCACTTCGACTGGAGCGTGCACCAACTCCGGACCCCCCTTGAGGTGAAGCTCTTCCATCTCCTGGACCAGCCGCGCACCACCGCCTCCCTCGCACGCCGGACCGGAGCCGGCGCCCAGGAGATCTCGGCACTGCTCGCCCAATGGCGGGAGCTGGGCCTGCTGTTCACCGACGACGAGCACGTCGTGCACGTCGTGCCCGCCGCCGCCAACCAGGAACTCCTGCGTCTGGAACCCGAACGCCTGCAAAACGGCGGCCCCTGGCCCATGCCCGCGATCACCGGAAGGAACGGATGACATGGTGCAGTGCGTCCTGCGGCGGCATTACGCGGCCGACACCGCCGAGCTGCCCGGTATGGGCCTCGGAACGCTCACCGTCAACGCCACCGGCTCGGCCGAAGCCGCGCGCGGCGCGTACGAGAGCGGAGCCCGGCATGCCCTACTGCGGCAGCCCGTCGACCTCGACGGAGACGATCCTGCGGGCACCATCGCCGCCCTCGTCCTCGTACGGGACCTGACCAGCTACGGCGTGGTCGTGGACTGGAGGCTCGTCCACAGCGACGCCACGGCAGCCTGGCGCCGCCTCGTCCACCTCCACCCGCCCCGTGAGCTGCTCGCCCCGGGTGGCGAGGACGCCTTGAGCCAGTGGCGTGCGAGCCACTGCATCGGAAAGTGCTTCCACCGCAACGGCCCCGGCTTCGTCCAGGTCCGCGATTGGCGCACCGGCCAGTTGCGCAAGATCACCATCGACGAACCGCGTCACAGGGCGGCCGTCCCCCAACTCCTCGAAGGCGCCCGTGCCCAGGACATCGATCAGGAGGTACTGGCCAACTATACGGCCGCCGGGCTGGTGGACATGCTGGGCACCCACGCATGGTGGATGCCCTACCAGGTACGTCGGTGGCCGCAGTCGCACACCGCGGTGTGACCCCTCCCCGGCGTGGTCGGCAACTCCTCCGTCACCGGCGCGGCAGAGGCCGCGCGGTAGCGCGAAGGCGCAGCGTGGCAGGGGCGAGTGAGGTGTGCGCGACGGCCCGCACCTCGGCATCCGACAGCGCGGACAGCTGCCAGCGGCTGCTGAAGGTCGCCAGGGCCAAGGCGGCCAAGGCCGTGCCGTACCGGTCGCCGATGCATTTGCGGGGGCCCAGGCCGAAGGGGATGAAGGCGTAGCGGGGCGGCTGTGGGCTGTGCGCGCTGTCCCAGCGGCCGGGGTCGAAGCGCTCGGGGTCCGGGTAGACGTCGCTCTGGCGGTGCAGGAGGTAGGGGCTGAGCATGATGGCTGAGCCGGCCGGGATGACGTGAGCGGCCAGGGTGGTCTCCGCGGTCACCTCGCGGGTGACCATCCATACCGGCGGATAGAGCCGCAGTGTTTCGCGCATCACGCGGTTGAGGAACGGAAGCCGGTTCAGGTCGTCCAGGCATGCGGGGGGTGAGCCGGCCAGGACGGAGTCGACCTCGGCGTGCAGGCGCTTTTCGATCTCCGGGTGCCGGGAGAGCAGGTGCAGCGCCCACGACAGGAGGTTGGCCATGGTCTCGGACCCGGCGGCGAAGAAGGTGATGAGCTGGTCACTGATCTCGGCGTCGGCCAGGGTGCTCTCGCTGCCGTCGTCGGCGGTGTCCCGTGCGGACAGCATGGCCGACAGCAGATCTCCGTGGTCCCTCCCGGCCTGCCGTTGACCAGCGATGACCGTCTGCAGGTTGCGGCGCAGGCGCTGTCCGGCCGCGTGATAGCGGCGGTTGCCGACGGTGGGCAGCCGGTTGAGGGCCGGGGGCAGCACGGTCCTGCGGTGGATGGCGTACAGGATGGTGCCGAGGTCGTCGATCGCGTCCTCGGCCGTCTGCGGGGGCAGGGTGCTGGAGAACAGATTCTGCAGCAGTGCCCTCATGGACAGGGTGAGCATGAGCGGGGGCACGTCGATGACCTGGCCGTCGTGCCAGCCGTCGCTGAGTGCGGTGGCCCGGGCGATCATCGTCCGGGCGTACCCGGGCAGGCGGGAAGGGTGGAAGGACGGCTGGATCAGCCGTCGCTGGCGGCGGTGCACGTTGTGGGGGCAGGTGACCAGCCCATTGCCGATGGTTTCCCGGATGCGGTCGTACCAGGGGCCGCCCTTGTCGCAGGTGTCGTCCGCGAGCAGCAGCTGACGGGTCAGTTCCCTGTCGCAGACCACGGTGACCTTCATGGTGCCCAGCCGGACGTCGACCAGGTCGCCCTGGGCCGGAAGGGACGACAGGAACCTGAGGGGATCGCGCAGCATGCGCGGAGCATGCCCGGCGAACGGCAGTGCGCCGGGGGCACGGGGCGTCGTGTGGATTGCCATGAATCTCCTCGGGAAAGCTGACGTTCGGTGGTGGCCGACGGTGTCCGGTGGTGGCCGGCGATGTCCGGAAACCCGGCGCCGCGGACTGGTCGGTGACCGTACAGTGCTGTCTCTCCGTCCGGCATGCGTCGGCTACAGATCAACTCCACTGCCTCATAAGCCCGTTGAGGCGTGAACGTGTTATGTCTTGTCCAGTGTGTGTGCGTGCCGGCGACGCACGCGTACGCGGTTCCGCTCACCGGAACCCGTGATGCCGCAGCCGGGCCGGGGACCGGGGTTGAGGCATGGCCGTGGAGCAGCACCAGTGGACAGATCACCCGCACAACGGGACCAGGAACCCGGCAACGGGGCGTGGGGTGCTGGAGGGGGCTTTCGCGTTACTAACGGAGCTGTCCCGCCTCGGCGAGGCGCGACTGACTGATCTGTCAGTGAACACGGGGCTGTCGAAGTCCACCGTGCACCGCCTGTTGTCCCAACTGTCCGCTCTGGGCGCGGTGGAACAGTGCGGAGGCCGCTATCGCGTGGGCTCGACGATCGCGCGCATGAGCCCCTCCCGTCACCACCACTTGCTGAGCAGAGCCTCCGATCTGCCTCTGCGCCAGCTGACGGCGGACACCGGGGCCACCGTCTGCGTGGTCGCGCCCTCCGCCACCGGCCTGACCGTCGTCCACGGAATCCCTGGAGCGGTCAGCGAGCTCTTCCCCTTCCTGCGGGGGCAGACCCTGCCCTCCGACAGTGCGGCAGACGTCGTGTTCGGGGCTTTTGCACCACCTGCGGAACCGGCCCCGGGGTATTCCACGGCCCAGTGGAAGCGCCGCCTGAACCGGGCGCGCGAACGCGGCGCGGAGGTCCATGAGTACGAGGGGGACGCGCGGCACGTGTGCCTGGCGACCCCGGTCCACGCCTTTTCGGGCCGGGTCGTCGCAGCGGTCGGGGTGGGGGTCCCCGACACCCGCCGCCTGCCCGCCGTCGTCGCCTCCGCCCAGCGCACTGCCCGTACGCTCGGCACGAACCTGCAGCGGATGCACCGCGCCCGCCAGCGCTGAGCTCGTACCTTCGATCCCAACCGGCTCGCGACCAGGACACCGTGCAGCAGGCCGTGATGCCCGCCCTCGACGACAGCGAGCCCGCGCCGGTCGCGGGCTCCGTACGCGACCTCGGCAATGCCGTCGTCGAAGGGGGTGGCGGGCGGCGTCGACAGATCGCGGATCACGACCCATGGTCGGTTTCTTACTGGGGTCCCTGCCAAGGCCTGCCCGGGCGATCGTTCATGAACCGGAAACTGCGGCCCGGACCCCGTGCCACGGCGAAGTGGCTGTACGGATCGGTCATCGACGACGCGGCCAGCGTCATCAAGACGGCCTTCGACCAGGCCGAATCACCCGACCGGGATCACCGGCGTCCCTGGGGCGTCCTCGTCGACGGCGCCCGTCACCAACTCGACCTCATCCAGACCGAAGCCGCCTCGCGGGGAGCCACGGTCACATCGCCATCGGCTTCGTCCACGTCTTGGAGTACCTCTGGGAACCTTCCTCGGCAAAGCTCGCCACGCCCCGGGCAATAGGCATCACGAAGCCCGGCGCGCCTGCCCTGCGGCGGCGAGCGGCCTCGCTACCCCCGGCGACAAGCTGCGCCTCGACCCGCTCGATGCACTCGGCGAGTGCGGCATCGCAGAAGGAGCAATCGTTCGGTGTTCACGCTCGGAGCCTAGGGCTGGGCCCGCACAGGTTGACCGGGTCGTCAGGGTCTGTCTGAGGCAGAGGTTCGGGTGGGCGAGTTCACGTTGTCTGTCGCCCTGAAGGCCGAAGCGAGAGCCTGGGACCAAATCTGGGACCAAATCCACCCCGGGCCTACCCACCGCACAGGATCGCCATGAGTTCATCCCGGCTGTGGGTATGCGTTTTACGGAAGACTGCCTTCAGGTGATCACTGACGGTGTACGGCGACAGACCGAGCCGATGCGCGATCTGCTTCTGCGCCAGCCCGGCCTGAAGATGATCGACGATGCACCGCTCCCGTGGCGTGAGCCCGTACCAAGCGGCGAAGGCAGGCAGCAACAACTCTCCGGTAGCGGCCTGGACCACGACGGCCATATCCCCGCTACCCCCCTCAAGGGGCTGGGCATGCAGGGCCACCCACCGCCTGGCGTGGGCCGCGGGCACGCAAATCCTCGGCCGCGCACCGTACTGCGTGTCCAGGGTGGGCGACGTCTCGCTGGCCAGCGACACCGCGGCCCACTCCGGGGAGAACAACCAGTCCGAGGCCCCGGCGTCCCGCAACTCCGCGAGCCAGGCCCGAGCCTGCGCGGTGACCCCCCGTACGACGTGGTCACCGCCGACCACGATCACGCCCGGCGGCAGCGCCGGCCCGACCGGCGCTGGTCCCGCCTGCACATACCCACGCAGGGCCGCCGTGAGCACCGGCGAGAGGCGCACCAGCCGGTCGGCGTCGTCCGCCCCGAACAACGAACGGCCCTCCTCCCGGAACAAACAGAGAACCCCCCATAAGTTCCGGCCACTGCGCAGCAGCAGCCGCAGCTCGCACGCGGCCCCGTGCGCGGACAGGATGCTCTCCGCCCGCCTCTCTTCGGCCCGATGGCGGCTCTCGACGCGCACCATTCCGATCGGTACCCGGCGCCGAGCGAGATCAATGGGCCGCATCGAGTCGTCCCCGAGGAAGCAGTTGAGCATCTCCGCCCGTGCCAAATCCCGCGGATACCGATGCCAGAAGCCGAAAGAAACCGTGCCCGACACGGGATTCAGCCCGACCAGGTTCAACGCGTCGTGCGGCACCCACAGCGCCACCTCGCGAGAAACCAACGCCCCCATCGCGTCTCTTGTCAGCCCCTCGCCGACGGCACTGGTGAGTCGACGCAATGACACACCCGGATCCGGTGCCATACGGCCGACTGTAGCGGCCACATTTCTTGCGTATGGGTTCTCCGACAATGTTCATCCGTCTGTGTGAATGCCATGTGAGACAAGGAGGCATCGCCTACTGCGGGTTGTGGGGTGAGAGGCTGGGACTGGGTGTGTCAGCGGGGCGAGTGAGCACGGTATTGGGGGAGTACAGCCAAGTCCCCCGCCATGGCCCGGCCTCGTTGGTTTGCGTGCACGGACTGGGCAGGCCAGAGGCCGTCGCACAACTGTGGCAGTGAGCGCGGGCGGTACACGCGTGACGAGCATGCCGCCCGGCCCGCCGCCATCAGCCGAAGTAGAGGCTGACGCGGATGAGAAGGTCGTCGTCCCAGTCGACTTCCCCGCGGATCAGCACGTGGCCGTCGCCAGGAACGACGTTGTAGGTATGCATGGTCGCCGCCCCCAGGAACGGGGTGTTGCTGCCGACCGCGCACTCCGTCAGGGACGCGAAGACCAGGTTCCCAGGCACGGTGCCGGGGATGTTGATCTGCCGGTTGAAGATGCGGTGCGCGGTGATGAAGGCCCACCATGCGCCCGAGGCGGCCGCGGAGGCCGCCTCGTCGGGGGCCCGCTCCGCCTCGACCGTGATCACGCCATCGGCCTCGGTCACCTGTTGTGGCTTCTCGGGTGCCATCTTTCTCTTCCCCTTTCAGGGCAGATCTGCCCTCTGTGCGCAGGCGCGTTGACGGGTGTGTGATGTCATGCGCGGCGCCTTGTGGTTATGAGGGTGGACCGCACAACGGCGAGGGAGTATCCCGAAAATTAGGGAGTGCCCGACTGCGATCAGCGCAGTACTCTCCTGGCCAACCCACCTGGCCAACCCACCGCGTCTACGGACGGCGCGACCTCATGCCATCGGCGGCTGCTGCAGCTGACTGACATCCACGCTGGGCCATGAAGAACTTCCCGACAGGGCTTGTGAAGCAGTCACAAGACCACCAAGTTCGTCCGGACGCCTGCTGGCTGGAGGATGAGCCGAGCCACCTCCAACTGGCCACTGACAGCCGATCCATGACCCTGCAAAGCGGTCGACCTCACTACCCCCCTCGCGCCGCCCCTGCCCCGGCGACCGAGCAGGCTGCCGCCCTGGAAGGATCCGCCCGTGTCGGACATCCCTGCCGCGAAGTCGTCGGCGCTGTTCGTCTGCGTGCACAACGCCCGGCGCATCACCATGGGTTGCGGCGACACCTGTCCCGTCTTTCCCGGCAAGCGGTACCCCGATCGAACGGCGCGTCCACGCACCCATCGACGGGATCGCCTAGCACCGCGCCTGTCGCCTCGTACTCGTGCTTGCGTTTGGCGACGGCCCGAGAGGCCGTGGGCAGTAGGGCCGTCAGCTCGTCGACGGTGTCCGCTGCGGTGCGGATGGCAGGTCAGCTGCCGTAGACGTTGGAGACATGCAGCAGTCCGTCCTCGTCGGTGACCTCCTTGGTGGTGCTCGACCTGGTCACCGAGATCGAGGTCGACACCGCACAGGAACGGGAGCCTGGAGACATCCGGTACGCCTCGCCCGACTGCGCCCCGATCTGAGCCCCTCGGAAGTACCGCTGTTCGGTGCTGGCGCCGCCCCGGCTGCGGGCTGAGCTCTGCTCCAAGATCCCCAACGCGGCATCCGGGCTTGCAGTGCGTGCAAGCTCGGATGCCGTACGCCAGCTGCCAGTCCCCACGGTGCACCTCAAGCGGTGGCGCGCTCTGCCCGAGTCCCAAGCTCGACGACCCACTCAGCAGTTTCAAGCGAGCCGGGTGGTCACCGTGGCGGGCCGGTGACGAACGGGTCTGGGAAGGGGGGCCGTCGGGGACGGGCGCTGCTGGTCGACCCGGGCGCGGCGGTCGGACTCCTCGTCACGGTGGAACCAGATGCCCACCGCGCTACTGGCCAGGACGATCAGTACGATCGACAGCGCTGTCAACAGGGCCGTGCGGGTGCGGTTGCGGCTGCTCACAGTCCCCCAGCACTCTTGCCGACATAGCCACGGCGACCTCCCGAGCGCCCTCGGGGGTGCTCGGCTGGGCAACGTATTCGACGTTGAGGACGTCCTTGCCGAGAAGGGCGGTCAGCTCGGCCTTGGCCCGGCGTCCGGGTCGGCCGCTGGAGGCGGACTCGGAGCGGGACTCTGCGTATGCCTCCTCGCCAAGGCCGGGAACGTCGCTCCAGCCGTCGCCTTGGCGGGTGAGGTTGATGTGCAGTCGGCCGTAACGACCGCTGTCCTTTGTCCACGCTTTACCGCTCGTCACCTTGCACTCGGCCTCGGTCGTGTCAGAGAAGGCTTGCCCTGCCGCTTTGTCGGGTGGGTCCAGCCCAGGGTGCATGGCGGCGCGGCAAGGAAGAGGTTTCCTGACGCGGCGCTACCGTCATGAGGGTGACAGGAATCAATGCCGACCAGCGATGGTCCGAATCCATGCCGGCAGCCTATGAGCAGTACCTCGTGCCAGTGGTCTTCCGGCCGTTCGCCGAGGACCTGACCGCCCGGGCGGCGACACTCCACCCTCGGCGAGTCCTCGAACTCGCTGCAGGGACGGGCGTGTTGACAGCGAACCTGCTCGCAGCGACACCCTCGGCCGAGGTGACGGCCACCGACCTGAATGAGGCCATGGTCGCTTTCGGGTCGACCCGGGCTCCGGGCGCGGTATGGCGGCAGGCCGATGCGCAGCAACTGCCGTTCCCGGACGGGGGATTCGACCTGGTGGTCTGCCAGTTCGGTGTGATGTTCTTCCCCGACCACATCGAGGCCTTCACCGAGATCCGCCGGGTGCTGGCCCCGGGCGGTCGATTCCTGTTCAACACCTGGGGCCCGTTCGGGACGCACGCCTTCGAAGTCGCGCTGCAGGCTGGGCTGGAGCGGGCCTTTCCGGTCGACCCGCCACGGTTCTTCCAGACGGTTCCGCACGGCTATGCCGACCCCGCTGTCGTAGGGGCTGATCTGGCGGCCGCCGGGTTCACCGTCGAGGACGAGCAGGAGCTGACGCTTCAGGGCCAGGCCGCGTCGACCGCCGACCTTGCCACCGGGTACCTCACCGGGACGCCGGTGCGCGCGGCCGTTGAGGAGCGCGGCGACGGACCGGCTGTCCGGGCCACTGTCATCGAGGAGATGACGGCACGGCTGGGCCCTGGGCCGGTCACCGCCCCGATGACGGCGTACGTCTTCCGTGCCGCGGCCTGAACGACGGACGCGCCTGTACAGAGGATTGGCGTGGGTCGATCTCGACGGGGCGCCTAGTACGGACGCCTTGTGCATCGTCTGCGACAACTACTCGCCGCACCTGACAACGAAGCGATGTCAGCGGGTCGGGGCCTGGCCCGCAGTGAACAACGTCGAGATCGCTTACACCTCCGACCAACAGCTCCTCGCTCAACCGGATCGAGGCCCAGTTCACCGCACTCCGCTACGTCGCCCCCGACCACGCCAGCCACAAAGAGCAGGGCAGCATGATGGGCTCGGCCTCGGGGCGCCGGGGCAAAGAGCTTCAGGGCGATGTTGTCCGGGTCGCGGAACTCCAGGATGCATCCGGCGCCGGTCTCCCCTTGATGCCCTTCGGGTCCGGGACGTGATCCACAGCTTCAACGCGGACGGCTTCGGCTCGCTCTACCCGAGGTACGGGGGTGGGCGGCCGAGGGCGTTCCCACTGCCGGAGCGTCGGGAGATCAAGAAGATCACCACGTCTCGCCTACCTCATGGGCGTCGCCCTTGGCCCGGCCCTCGCCACCATGCTGATCCTGAGCTGTTCGCGGCGGGCCGCGCGGGGTCACGTACGAGGTGCCCGTTGGAGCAGCGCAACGATCTCGACCGTCTGCTGTCTGCGGTCCGCCCGGCTCACTGGAGGGCCTCAAGACGCTCCATGTGCTCCTCGCCTCACTGGCCAGGTCGGCCGAGAGCGGTGATGAACGAGTGGCCGAAGCTTCCATGCGGCACCCGTCAGGCCGGGACGTCGTGCACGCTCGGCGCACCTGCACCCAGTGACGGTGAGGCTCTGCCGGGAGCGACTACGGCGGGCTACCTGGAGGCGATCGCGCAGTGCCGTCCCACGGTGACACCTCAGATGATCAACCAGTTCGAGCCGGACATCACCACGCACGCCCGGTTCTGAGCCAGTACAAGCCTCCGGGACTCTGTCGCTTTCCGGAGGCTTCGACTGGCCCGCCGCGTCCCGCTCAGCTGGGATTGACCGCGCTGTGCAGACGAAATAGGCCGACAGTGTCGTCTGGAGCGGCATGTACGTGTACTGAGACCGGGCCGGGAAATGTGTAACCCTGCTCAGCCGCGTGCCGGCAGACCTGAGCGCCGAGCTGGCGTTGCATTTGTGCCTTGTACTTGGCCAGCCGCCGGTGAGCAGTTGTCGGGAGCTCAAGTGTGTAGATGTTGGGTGCAAGGACGCGCTGCCGATCGACGATGATCGTATTGTCATCGCATGTCTGGCGGAGCTCGGCCAGCACTTCTGGCTGGTCCCGCTGCGCAGGCAGCAGGCGCTCCCACAGCGGGTCGGTCAACTTCTCCAGGGCCTTCTCCACCTTACTGATGCTTCCCATACTGAGGCGAGTTCCCGACCAGACGCGATGCACGCATTCAAGCGGGCGGTGGAATCGACTCGCCGCGTCCCGAGCCGGGAATCAGGCCGCGACGAGCTCCTGCTCGCGGTCCAGAGTCTTGACCTTGGGCTTCTTGTTCGGCAGCGAGAGCCGGAAGACCTTGCGCCACGCGGAGGCCACCTGCTTGGGCAGCGGCCCGGTGACGTATTCCAGCTCGTACTTTTCGAACAGCGCGCGCACCTTCACCGCGACCTCGGCGTACCGGTTGCTCGGCAGGTCCGGGAACAGGTGGTGCTCGATCTGGTGTGACAGGTTGCCGGTCATGAAGTGCATGGCCTTGCTGCCGCTGATGTTCGCCGAGCCCATCATCTGGCGCAGGTACCACTGGCCGCGTGTCTCGCCCTTGATCGACCGGCGCTCGAAGACCTGCACGCCCTCGGGGAAGTGCCCGCACATGATCACCGAGTGGGTCCAGATGTTGCGGACCAGGTTCGCGGTGAACGTGGCGCCGAGCGTGGGGAGGAACGACGGGCCCGACAGGAGCGGGTGGATCACGTAGTCCTTGAGCACCTGCTTGCGGATCTTGCGGCCCACGGCCTTGGCCCGCGCGCGGAACTTTGGGTTCTTGCGGCGGCTCTTGGGCAGGTTCTTGCCGAGCTCCAGGTCGTACGCTGCGATGCCGTACTCGAAGAAGCAGGCGTTGATGAAGTTCCACAGCGGCTGGCCGAGGTGGAACGGGTGCCACTTCTGGTCCTCGTCGACGCGCATGATGCCGTAGCCGAGGTCGTTGTCCTTGCCGATCACGTTGGTGTACGTGTGGTGCAGCTCGTTGTGCGAGTGCTTCCACTGCTCGGACGGCGAGACGTGATCCCATTCCCAGGTGGTGGAGTGGATCTTCGGGTCTCGCATCCAGTCCCACTGGCCATGCAGGATGTTGTGGCCGATCTCCATGTTGTCCATGATCTTCGCCACGGACAGCCCGGCGGTGCCGAGCAGCCAGGCGGGCGGGAAGATCGAGAACAGCAGCACGCCCCTGCTGACCAGTTCGAGCTTGCGCTGCGCTGAGATGACTTTGCGGATGTAGGCGGCGTCTTTCTCGCCGCGGTCGGCGATCACCTCGTCGCGGATCGCGTCCAGCTCGCGGCCCAGCTCCTCGATCTGCTCCGCGGCCAGGTGGGCAGTGGGGTCGATGGCGGTCAAGGTGCTCCTACCGTTCGATGTCGCAGGGGCCCGCCGCGGCGGACACGCAGGTCTGGATGAGGACGCCCGGCTCGGCCTCGGTGATCTCGCCGGTACGCAGGTCGCGAACGGCGCCCGCCTTGAGTGGCGTGACGCATCCGAAGCAGATGCCCATGCGGCACCCGGAGGGCATGAGCACGCCGGCCTCCTCGCCGATGTCCAGCAACGGCGTGGCACCGTCCGCGTCGACGGTCTTGCCGGTGGCGCTGAACGTGACCTCGCCGCCGTCGCCGGTGACGACGACGCTGGGGCGGAAGCGTTCGGTGTGCAGGCTCTCTTGGACGCCGTGCTCGGTCCAGTGCTCTTCGGCGGCGTCGAGCAGGCCCGCGGGCCCGCAGGCCCAGGTCTCGCGCTCGGCCCAGTCGGGCACGAGTTCGTCGAGACGGGCGATGTCGAGCATGCCATCTGTGGTGGTGTGCACCTCGGTGAGCCGCAGCTTCTTGTCCGCGACCAGGTCGTGCAGTTCGTTGCGGAAGATCACGTCTTGCGGCTGTGGCGCGCAGTGGACCATGACGACGTCGTCGAACTCGGTGTCGCGCAGCATGCCCATCACGGGCGTGATGCCGCTGCCGGCCGTCAGGTAGAGCACCTTGGCGGGCTTGGCCCGCGGCAGCACGAAGTCACCGGTCGGCTGGTCGAGCTGGATCAGCGTGCCCGGTCTGGCCTTGCGGACCAGGTGGTTGCTGACCTTGCCGTCCGGGATCGCCTTCACGGTGATCGTGACGCGGCCGTCCTGGCGGCTGGTCGGCGAGGTGAGGGAGTAGGCACGCCACAGGCGCACCCCGTCGACGTCGACTCCGATCCGCACGTACTGACCGGCCGTGTGGCCGCGCCAGCCCCGTCCCGGCCTGATCACGATGGTCGCGGCGTCACGCGTCTCGGGGTGCACGGCCTCGATGCGCCCACGCAGGTCAGCGCCCGCACGCAGCGGGCTGACCAGGTCGAGGTAGTCCGACGGCAGCAGCGGCGTCGTGGCCATCTCCAGCAGTTTCCACGCCCTGCTGCGCAGAGCTGTACTCGTCATGACTCCAGCTTGCTGCGCCTCAAGGTGTAAAGTCCTGACCGCAGGACGTAAATCTGGTCGGCTGAATTGTTCGCAGGGAACAAGAACGTGAACGATGCAATCCGGAGGGCCAGCGGACTGGCCCTGGATGAGACGACGGTCACCGCACTTCGGGCCGCGCTGAAGACCACCGCCGACGAGGTCGTCCAGGCGATCATTGACGAGGTCCCTTCCTACGCCAACGCCCTTTCGGGCAGCATGGGCGCCACCATCCGCCGAGCCGTCCGCACCGCCCTGGGTCACTACCTGGACCTCGCGAGCGGGAACGCCACAGGCGGCGACGCCGGTGACGCAGCCTACGAGCTGGGCCGCGGCGAGGTGCGCGACGGCCGTTCGATGGACGCCCTGCTCAGCGCCTACCGCGTCGGCGCCCGCGTGGCCTGGCGATGTCTGGCGGCGGGTGCCGTACCCGCAGGCCTGCCTGCTGCCGAGGTCGCCAAGTTCGCCGAGCTGACCTTCGCTTACATCGACGAGCTCTCCGCCGCGAGCGCCGCGGGCCACGCCGACGAACTGGCCGCCCGGGGCAGGGACCAGGAGCGCCACCTGGAACACCTGGCCCGCGACCTCCTCGCCGGCGCGAGCCCGGACGTGCTGCTGGCCTCTGTTCAACGAGCCGGGTGGCAGCCTCCGGGTTCGCTGACCGCGGTCCTGCTGCCCGCCGCCCAGGCTCGGCCGGCCTACCGCGCCCTCGACCCGAGCACCCTCGTCCTCGACGATCTGCCGGATGCCACCGGTGTGCTGCTCGTCCCCGATGCCGACCGATCACGTCTCTTGCGGCATCTGACCGACCGCACCGCCGTGGTCGGCCCGGCCCGGCCATGGACCCGTGCGTCCGCCTCGTACGCACGAGCCGTACGCGCGCGCTCCCTCTCCTCCGATATTCGCGACACCGAGGCCCACCTGCCCGAGCTGGTGCTGAGCGCCGACGCGGACGCGTTCGCAGACCTGCGTGCCCGAGCCCTCGCACCGTTGCGGACCTTGCCTGTCGCGACCGCACGGCGGCTGGAGGAGACGTTGCGGGCCTGGCTGCTGCACCAGGGCAGGCGGGACGAGGTGGCGGCGGCGTTGTTCGTCCATCCCCAGACAGTCCGGTATCGGATGTCGCAGGTGCGGGAGCTGTTTCCGGATCTCGCATCGCCACACCGGGTCCTTGAACTGACGCTGGCGGTCGGTCTTCGCGTCAGCTGACGCTTACTTCGACCGTTTACGACCGCCTCCGCGAGCGGTCCAGGAATCATGCCTCGTTCTCGGTGTCATCAGCTGGCTCATGCGGCGCGGGGAAGAGCGGTATGAGCCAGCTGAGACCGGGGGGTGATGTGAAGACCAGACGAGGCCTCCACAAGCCCGTCGGGGACGCTGTCTCTGAGAAGCGCGGTGGTGGATTCGGCTCTACTGGATCCGGTGGACGATGCGCACCGACCCGCTCATTGAGCATCTGGGCGGCGATTTGGACCGCTATGCCTCGGAAAACAGCTTTCATGTCCTCGTAGAGGACGCTGTTCTGGCACGAGTTGACCCACGGGCGCGCGGCGGGCTGCAGCTGGGCGACCGGCGGGGCGGTCAGGCCGGGTCACCAGTGGGGCCAGGCCGCTCGCGCTGGGGACCACCGTGGTTCTGTGACGGCCCCGTGCCTCCCTTCCGGCAGGTCAACCGGACGAGCGGCCGGGCCGGCCTGGCACACCGCGCGAGGGATGACGGGGATGGAATGACGGAACGTGAGGTCAGGAGCTTTCATGGCGAACCGGGTTCACCGACCCCGTGAGGACGCAGAGTTCAATTTCATCCTCGGGATGAGCGGAGTTCCGGTCCTCGCATACTTCACCGGGACATGGCCCAAGGCAATCGAGCCCTGCCGGGTGATGGACTTTGTCGTGGGAGGCATCGCCGACGACTACACGGGCCGCCTGACGGCCGTCCGCACCGACATCACGCGATGCCCGGCCGCAACCGAGCGGTACGGGATCACCGGAGCCCCTTCCTACGTCCTGCTGAAGGAGGGAGAGGCGGTGGCGCACGGCACGGGACCTATGACCAGCACCGAGGTACGGGAGCTCCTGGACGGCCACCTCTGAGCGGCCACGGCGGCAGGTGGCCGCGACGCCCTCCACGTCTCGTCTCTGGGAACTGCGCCGCCTGAGACACATTGGGGCTGAGACACCCCCACAAACTCCGGCGCATGCCTCTCTGCGCGTCCAACCAGGTGACCGCAAGGGACCCCGGCGGCGTCGCGTGCGAGGCCGTCATTATGCGGTCGCGGTCCACTGACCAGATGGCGCCGATTGAGGCTCCTTCGTGGGCGATCCAGTTCCGGGCCTGCCTGGCCTTGTGCAGGGTGTCCATGTCCATGGTGCTGCCCATGGCGTGTGAGGCCAGACTGTGCAGCGTGCCGCCCGGCAGTCTGTCGGCAGGGACTGAGGCGACAGCCTCTTCGAAGGTGCACCACCAGGACGGCCCCGGGGCGATCGATGCCGTAGGTTCGCAGGTCGCCCCGAAGCGGCTCGGACAGCGGGTGTGGATCTGGGAGGCCGCGTGGGAGCGGCCCTGGGGGACGGCACAGCAGTACACACTCGTCCCCGACCGGCATGCCGTCGCCCTGCCCGACCACCCTTCGTTCGAACTCGGCGCCGCCCTGGGCCTCCCGGCCCTGACCGCCCACCGCGCGCTGACCGTTCATGACGGCGGACCGGGGCGTATCGCGCCCGGCACCGTGCTGGTGGCGGGCGGCGCCGAGTCGACATCGTCGTGGAGGTCGCACCGGGCGCCAACACCGAGCTCGACGTCGCCGTGGCCGCCCGGGTGCTGTGGTGGCCTACTACTCGGGTGGCGAGGGCGAGACCGCCGAGGGCCGCGCCGACGGCCAGGCCCGCGTTGAGGGTGGACTGGAGGTGGGCGAGCGCACCGGTGCGTTCTTCCTTGGCGATCAGCCCGGCGAGGAGCGCCTGTCGGGCGGCGGCCAGGCCGGACTGCGCGGTGGCGTAGAGACAGGCGGCCAGGAGGAACGGCAGGAAATCCCGTGCGGCCCTCTTCCACGTACCGCACGACTCCGTTTTCGCGGGCCTGCCGGGCGAGCACAGGGATCTGCACGCTGTCGCGTGCCGTGCCCCGGCCGTGGCCGTAGACGAGGGAGTTGCACAGTACGACCGAACGCACGCCTCTGTCCGCCGCGTCCAGGACGAAACGGTCAAGGGCGACACGGTCGGCCTTCTCCTCGATAGGGCGCCAGCTCGCCCCGGGGGCGGCGATCTCCTCGGTGAACACCTCGTCCGCGACAGCACCGCGCGAGTCGGTGCTGACGATGCTGGAGCCGCTGGTGTGCACCAGGGCGCGGCCGGTGTCGGCGAGTCCTTCGACGAGCGCTTCGACGGCGCCCCGGTGGTCGCTGTCGGCGGCGTTGACGACGGCGTCGGCAGCGCGGGCTCGCGCGGTGAGCAGTGCGCTGTCGTCGAGAGTGCCGAGGACGGGGGTGATGCCTCGCCGCTTCAGCTCACGGGTCTTGTCCTCGGTGCGGACGAGACCCTCGACCTGGTGTCCGGAACGCAGCAGCAGATCGGCGACAGAACCTCCGATGTAGCCGGTGGCCCCGGTGACGAAGACGCGCATGGGTGAACTCCAATTCAAGGACGGGGGAGGGGTGGTGCATCTCTTGCCCGGGCAGGGTCGTGGCGGCGGGCTCCGGTGGCTTCCAGGCGACATGGACCGGAGCGCCTTCGAGTACGGTGCCGACCGACTATGACCGAGGGGCATGTGGACCCGGGCGGCTCGTGTCGGTCACTTGGGTCATCGCCTTGCGGTGGTCGACTGTTGATCGACGAGGGTGACTTCCCCGTCGCGGAAGACGCGGTAGGGCACTCCTTCGCGGTCGTAGCGCTCCACGACGCGCTCGATCGGCTCGCTCTCGGGGATCGGCGAGCGGTAGTGGGGGACGAAGGCGTAGTCCAGCAGGCCGAGGCCTTCCCAGAGCGCGGGTCGGCCGTAGGCGGTGACGGCGTCTGCGGGGTCGTCGACGAGTTCGAGGCCGCGCAGACCGGGCGACAGGACGCACGCGCCGGCGCTCCAACCGGCGTAGACGAGGGCGTCGCGGCGCAGCATGCCGCTCAGGATCTCGTCGGCACCGCTGAGGGCCATGGCCAGCCGCAGGACGAACGGGTTGCCGCCGTGGACCCAGACGACGCCGAAGCCGGACAGGCGCTCGGCGAGCGTGTCCGCATCACCGAAGTGGTCCCGCAGGTCAATCTCGGTCGCCTGATAGCCGCGGTCGCGCAGCATCGTGACCTCACGGCCGGTGGCCTGCTGTCGTTGCGGGGCGGGGAGGGCGTCCAGTGCGTTGCCGATGACGGCCGCGGTCCGGTCGCCCTTGACGAGGTCGTCCAGTAGCTCCGGGGCATCCCCGAGTTTCCAGGAGGAAAGAAACAGACGCATGGTCCTGCTCTCGTGACAAAGGGTTCGTGACAGAGGGTTGGTGACAGAAGGGGGATCAGCCGTTGACGGTGAGAACGATCTTTCCGGCGGTACGGCCGGTCTCGCCGATCTCGTGGGCCTTGGCAGCCTGTTCGAGCGGTAGGACCGTGTCGACGCGTACCCGCAGCCGGCCGGATGCGGCGAGGGAGGCGATCTCCTTCATCCCCGCCTGGTCGGCTTCGGTGATCATGAAGGTGGAGCGGAGCCCGAGAGTTCGGGCCTGGTCGGCCAGGTGCGCCTCGGCGGGGGAAGCGAGCGAGACGAGGATGCCGCCCGGGCGCAGGGTCTTGAGGGAGCGCGGTCCGTAGTCGCCGCCGATGGTGTCGATCACGACGTCGATGTCGCGGGCGGTGGTGGTGAAGTCGGTGCGGGTGTAGTCGATGACCTCGTCGGCGCCCAACCCTCGTACGAAATCGTGGTTGGTGGTGCGAGCCGTGCCGATGACGTGTGCGCCACGCGCCTTGGCGATCTGTACGGCCATATGTCCGACGCCACCGGCTGCGGCATGGATCAGCACGCGTTGCCCGCGACGGACGTCGGCGGTGTCGACCAGGGCCTGCCACGCGGTGAGCGCTGCCAGGGGGAGGGCAGCTGCCTTCACGTGGGAGAGGTTTGGCGGTTTGGGGATCAGGTGCCTGGCCGGGGAGGTCACGTACTCGGCGTAGGTACCGGCGGGAGTCGGCTGGCGTGGCATGCCGAATACTTCGTCGCCGGGCCCGAACAGGGTGACCCCCGGCCCGGCGGCTTCGACCACGCCGGATACGTCCCAGCCAAGGCGGATCGGAACATCGCCCGCCAGCCCTCCGGTGGACCGGTGCCACCAGTCGGTCGGGTTCACCCCTGCTGCACGTACATGGACAAGAACTTCGGCGGGGCCGGGCACTGGGCGCGGCACCTCGATGATCTTCAGGACGTCCGGTCCGCCGAAGGAGTCCTGGCCTATGGCGCGCATGGTGATGTTCCTTGTCTGTGCGGCACGCCGTCCGTCGTGGTCCGGCCGTGCGGGTGGAAAGTTCGGAGGCTCTGCGTTCGGAGTGCAGGGCCTGGTCGGAGGGACGGGTTCGTCCGTCGGTCCGGCACGGAGAACGGGGATGGATTGGGTACGTCCTCACGGCTTCCGGCGTCAGCCGGAAGGCAGTTCAGGCTCTTACGGGCCTGACGCGCCAACAAGCTGGCATAGTGCAACGGTCGTTAAGGTGGATTTAACGTTCGGGGGGTCGAGTGCTGGAGCGGCTTGAGTGGGAGGCGTTCCTGACGCTGGCGGAGGAGTTGCACTTCGGTCGCACGGCCGAACGTCTGCATGTGAGCACCGCCCGGATCAGTCAGACCGTCAAGAGGCTGGAACGCAAGATCGGCACGCCGCTGTTCGAACGCAGCAGCCGTCATGTCTGCCTCACCGAGGCGGGTCGGCTGCTCTACGACGACGTACGTCCTGCCTACGATCAGATCGTGGCGGCCTTGGAGAAGGCGACGAACGCCGCGCACGGTGTCGACAGCGTGCTCCAGGTCGGCTTCCTCGGCGCGGCCGCCGGACAGCTCATGGTTCAGGCCGCCCAGCAGTTCGACCGACGTCATCCCGGGTGGCGGGCTCGGCCCAGGGAGATGCAGATCGTCGATGGCCTCCGGCGGTTGCGCGCGGGTGATGTCGACGTTCTGGTCGTGAGCCTGCCGCACCACGAACCCGACATGGTGACCGGGCCGGTCCTGTTCTCCGAGTCCCGGGTGCTGGGGGTGTCGTCCCGCCACCCGCTCGCGCGCCGTGCCGACGTCTCGCTGGAGGACCTGGCCGCGGTCAAGATGCTGCAGGTGGCCGGAGCCTTCCCCGACTACTGGCGTGCGGACCGCACCCCCTGCATGACGCCGAAGGGCCGCCCCGTCGAACCGGGTCCGCAGTTCGAGACGCTCCAAGAGGCCCTGGCCCTGATCGACGCCGGCGAGGGGGCCTTCGTGATGGGCGCCCAGGTGTCCCGGTTCTACGCACGCCCCGGCGTCGCCTATCTCCCGCTGAGCGACGCACCGCCCCTGGAGTGGGCGCCCACCTGGCTCGTCGCCAATACCGCACCCCAGATTCACGCCTTCAACCAGGCTGCCCAGAACGTCGCCTCCCGAATCTCTCCCGCAGTTCGCAGCTGACGCCATCGTGCACCGCCTCCGAAGGGGCGTACTTCTTGAGCACGTTCGGTCGCATGTCCCGGTCGCGGAGTCGCGGAGTCGCGGAGTCGCGGAGTCGCGGAGCCGAGGCGGTCTCGGTGAGCGGGAGGGCAGTACGCGTTCCGCTGTCCAGGTCCGGCCGCTCAGACGTCGCGACGCCGGACGAGGACCACGGCCGGCGTCAGGCCGATCAGCGGCCAGAGTGCGTACACGAGCCAGGAGCCGGGCACGGTGGGCATGAACGCAAGGTCGTCCGGTGTGGGCCCCCAGTTCTGGACCAGGCGCTTCCAGGCGGCCAGCAGCGTGCTGTGGTTGACGGTGGCGGACCAGCGGGTGCTCGTCGAGAAGAGCGTGGGCAGGATCAGCAGGACGAAGGTGCTGGCGATCATGGTGGCGGCGCCGTGGCGGAGCAGGAAGCCGAGGGCGAGACCGATCAGCGCGCAGAGTGGCGTCAGGAGGGCGGATGCCACCAGTGCCCGCAACACCCCGGGATGGGTGAGCGGCACTCCGGCCTGTTCCGTACTCAAGACGGCCTGAGCGGTCAGGAAGGAGCCGAGCGAGATGAGCGCACCCACGGCGGTCCACAGCCCGGCGGTGGTCACTGCCTTGGCCAGTACCGCGGCGCCGCGTGCGGGGACGGCCACTGTGGTGGTGCGGATCATGCCGTTGCTGTACTCGCTCACCGCGCCCAGGGCGCCCATCGCGCCTGCGACGAGCATGAGCGTCATGTAGCCGGCCGTAGGGAAGGCGGTGAAGGGCCGGAATACAGGGGGTTCCTGGCCGTCCCGCCCAGGGGAGGTGAGGTTGTTGTCCGCGATCGCCGCCACGGCTGCGGAGCCGATGACGAACAGGGCGACCAGAGCAATGGTCCACCAGGTGGAACGCAGGGAGCGCATTTTGATCCACTCGGAGCGGATGAGATCGGCGAAGCGAGGCGGGTGCCCGATGCGGGCGGAGGAGGGGATCGCCGTGCTGCGGCTGACAGTGGTCATGAGGTGTGTCCTGCCGTGTATTCGACGCTGTCGGCGGTGAGTTCCATGAAGGCGGCCTCCAACGAGGCCGTCCGAGTGGTCAGTTCGGTCAGCACGATCCGGTTGTCGAGGGCGAGTGCGCCGATACTGTCCGCGGACAGCCCGGTCACCGTGAGTCTCTCGGTGCCACCGGAGCCCTCCGGTGCGACTGCCGCGCCTGCGGCAGTCAGGAGGCCGGTCAGCTCGGCGGCCTGAGGCGTGCCCACCACCACCGTGCCCCGGGTGCCGCGGGCGGCGAAGTCCGATACCGGTTCGGCAGCGATGAGGCGGCCTCGCCCGATGACGACCAGGTCGTCGGCGGTGTTCTCCATTTCCGACATCAGGTGGCTGGAGAGGAAGACGGTGCGGCCCTCGGCGGCCAGGCGGCGAAAGAGGCGGCGCATCCAGAGCACGCCTTCCGGGTCCATGCCGTTGACCGGTTCGTCGAACATGAGCACCGGCGGGTCACCCAGCAGGGCGGTGGCCACACCGAGACGTTGCTTCATGCCCAGGGAGAACCCGCCGACGCGGCGGTCGGCGGCGCCGACGAGCCCCACCTCCTCAAGCACCTCGTCCGCTCGGCGCGGTGCGATCCCGTTACTGGCTGCGAGGGCGCGGAGGTGGGACCTGGCGCTGCGCCCACCGTGCACTTGCTGGGCGTCCAGGAGGGCGCCCGCGTGGTGCAGTCCGCGTGCGTGACCGCGGAAGCGGACACCGGTGACGGTGGCCGTGCCGCCGGTGGGTGCGTCCAGACCGAGGATCATGCGCAGGGTCGTGGTCTTGCCCGCCCCGTTGGGGCCGAGGAAGCCGGTGACCCGGCCCGGCCGCACGGTGAAGGTCAGCCGGTCGACGGCTGTCTTGTCGCCGTAGCGCTTGGTGAGTTCGTTGACTTCGATCATGAGGACAACACTCGGGGAGGGGCTCCGTACGGGCATCGGGCCGGAGATGGCAGTTCGGTCGTGCATTCCATCCCCGGGTGTAAGCCCGGGGGATGGAGACCGCCCGTCGCGGGATGGCTAATCTCTCGGGATGAACATCAGATCGAACACCTCCTCGCAGCACCGCGGCGCGGACCGTGACCGCACGTCGGAACGGACCCGCGCACGATGAGGACGAGAGCCACGGTGTGGGCCGGAGGTTTCCTGCACGTCATGGTGCACGGGTTGTTGGTGGGGACTGCCACGCAAACGTCCGCCACGATGCGTGCCGTGGGGTCCCTGCTGGCCCTGGGGCTCCTCACCGAAGTGGTGCGGCGCGCGCCCGTGGCGGCTCTGACGCTGGTGCTGTGGGGGGTCTCCTTCATGATCGCGGGCGACCCGAGTCCCGCCGGGGCGCGGTCGTCGGTCGCTCACCAGGGACAGTTCCTCGCCTATCTGGCGGCCGACTTCATTCTCGTACGTATCGTGGCCACCCGCCCGCGGCGGACCGCGGCCACCGCCGCGACCGGCGTCGTCACCGTGCAACTGCTGATGGCTGCCGCCTTCTCCCACGGCAACAGCATGATCGTCAACGTGTTGATCGCGCTGCCGGCTCTGGTCGCATCGTGTGCGGTCGGTCTGCTGGTCCGTGAGCGGCGCGAGCACGCGGTGGCCCTGCGGGCGCAGGAGGTGACCGAGGCTGTCACCGCGGAACGGCTGCGGATAGCCCGTGAGTTGCACGACATGGTCGCGCACAGCGTCGGCATCATCGCCATCCAGGCAGGCGCGGGCAGCCGGGTGATCCGCACACAGCCTGCGAAGGCGCAGGAGGCCCTGCAGGCCATCGAGGCCACCAGCAGGGAGACGCTCTCCGGTCTCCGGCGCACCTTGGTCTCGCTCCGCCGCGCAGATCGTGAGACGGCGGCCCCACGCACGTCACCGCTCCCGCCGGCGCCGGGACTCGCCGACGTGGAGCGGCTGGCGACGAGCACGGCCGCCGCCGGGGTCCACGTCGACGTACGCCGCACCGGTGAGCCGCGCCCGCTGCCGCCCGACATCGACCTGTCCGCCTACCGCATCGTGCAGGAGGCACTCACCAATGTGGTCCGGCACGCCCGCACCGGGCACTGCCGGGTGACCATCGGACACGAGCACCGCGAACTGACCGTCGAGGTCGTCGATGACGGGGCCGGCCCTACCGGGGGAGCGGGCTCCCGTCCCGCCGGTCCGGGCCCGCACCACACTCACGGATTCGGTCTCGTGGGCATGCAGGAGAGGGTCGCCCTGCTCAACGGTCGCTTCAGTGCCGGACCGCGTCCCGACGGCGGCTTCCGGGTCTCGGCCCGGATGCCGCTGCCGGAAAACACCTCGCTCGTGCTGGAGAGCCGATGACCGTACGCGTGGTGCTCGCCGACGACCAGCCGCTGGTGCGGTCCGGCCTGCGCATGATCATGAGCGAGTACCCGGAACTGGAGGTCATCGGCGAGGCCGCGACCGGTGCCGAAGCGGTCCGGTGTGTCGCGGAAGTCGGTCCGGACGTCGTGGTGATGGACATCCGCATGCCCGGCATGGACGGCATCGAGGCGACCCGCCTGATCACCGACGCCACGACCGATACCCGGGTCCTCGTCCTGACCACCTTCGACGAGGACGACCACGTCTACGCAGCGCTGCGTGCAGGCGCCAGCGGCTTCGTGGTCAAAGACATGGCGCTGGACGACATCGTCGCGGCGATCCGCGTGGTCGCGGCCGGAGACTCACTGCTCGCACCGGGGGTGACGCGGCGCCTGATCGCGGACTTCGTCGGACACCGCGAAGACGCCCCGCGGCGCTCGGTGCGGCCGGTCGAGGGCATCACGCAGCGCGAACAGGAGGTCCTCACCCTGATCGGACAGGGCAGGTCGAACACCGAGATCGCGGAAGACCTCTTCATCACGGTGGCCACCGCCAAGTCACATGTGTCGCGGCTGTTCACCAAGCTCGGCGCCCGGGACCGGGTCCAGCTTGTGATCACGGCGTACGAGTGGGGGCTCGTTGTGCCGCCACGCTGAGTGCGTCACGACGGACTGACGACGTCGTTGGCGTCGCCCGGTGAGACGAGGCCCGTCTCGTAGGCGAGGACGACGGCCTGGGCGCGGTCGCGCAGGGCCAGTTTGGAGAAGATCCTGGCGACGTGGGTCTTCACCGTTGCTTCGCTGAGTGTCAGGTGCCTGGCCAGTTCGGTGTTGGACAGGCCCCGGCCCATCAGCGTCAGCACCTCCCGCTCACGTGGTGTCAGTGCCTCCAGGTCTCGGTGGACGGCTGGGACAGCGGGGCCCGGGCCCGGGTTGGTGCCCGGCGTCCGGGTGTCGGAGGCGAAGCGTTCCACGAGGCGGCGGGTGATCGCGGGTGCGAGTAGGGCGTCACCGGTGTCGACCAGGCGTACCGCGGCGGCCAGGTGTGCGGGGGTGACGTCCTTGAGGAGGAAGCCGCTGGCTCCGGCGGCAAGGGCGGCGTAGACGTATTTGTCGAGGTCGAAGGTGGTCAGCATGATCACCCGGCATTCCGGGGCCTGGGCGAGGATGCGGCGGGTGGCTTCCAGGCCGTCCATGTGCGGCATACGGATGTCCATCAACACGACGTCGGGCCGCAGTTCCCGTACGGCGGTCACGGCCTGGACGCCGTCGGAGGCTTCGCCCACCACGTCGATGCCGCGGGCGGTGAGGATCATGCGGAAGCCGGTGCGCAGCAGTTCCTGGTCGTCGGCGATCACGACGCGCGGGGCGGGCCCGGTGGGCGTGGTCACGGGCGGTCCAGGGGGATGCGGGCGCGGACGCGGTAGCCGCCGCCGAGGCGGCGGCGGGCGTCGAGGTCGCCGCCGTAGACGGAGACGCGTTCGTGCAGACCGAGGAGGCCGCGTCCGGTGCCGTCCGCTCGCTTCCGGACCGGCGCGGTCGGGGCGGCTGCCGTGCCCGACAGGACGCTCGGTCCGCTGTTGAGCACTTCGACGCGCAGGTGGTGGTCGGCGTATCGCACTGTCACTTCGGCTTTCGTCCCGTCTCCGTGTTTGAGCGCGTTGGTCAGGGCTTCCTGGATGATCCGGTAGGCGGTGACGTCGATCCCGGTCGGCAGCGGGCGCGGCTCGCCGGAGATCCGTATCTCGACGGGCAGGCCGGCGAAAGCGATCTTGTCGATGAGCGGGGTCAGCCGGCTCAGGCTGGGCTGCGGCGACAGGTCCACGTCGTAGGGCTCGTCCTCGCCGTCCTGGGCGGGGGCCAGCAGACCGAGCAGGTGCCGCAGCTCGGTCATGGTGTTGCGGCCGGCGGTCTCCACGGCGCTCATCGCCGCGGCGGCTTCCTCGGGCAGGGTGGTGAGCACCTCGCGGGCGGCTCCGGCCTGGACCACCATGACGCTCACGTTGTGGCTGACGATGTCGTGCAACTCCGCGGCGATCCGGGCCCGTTCGGCATCGACCGCGGCCCGTGTCGCGCTCTCGCGCTCGCGTTCCAGCAGCCAGCCGCGTTCCTCGATGGCCTTGCGGTACCGGCGCCGCGCCCGCGCCGCGGCCACGGCCAGCCATCCGGTGGTACCGACTGCCGCAGCCACGGCGATGATCAGCACTGTCGTCAAAGTTTCCCCCACGTGATCATCTTCGCAGGTGTACGACGCGGCAGGCATCGGCCTCCCGGACGGGGCTCGCCCCTGCCCCTCGTACATCCCCAGGATGACCCGCGCCCACGGATACATCCGGGGGGCGACGATCAGTGATCGCCACCGGGCCTAGGTTTCGGGGCATGAGAAACGATCACGACGGAGCCCGGCCGACAGTGGTGTGGCTGGACGGCGTACACAAGGAGTTCGGCGACGCGAAGGCCCTGGACGGGCTGTCGCTGGAGATCAAAGCGGGCGACGCGGTCGCGGTGATGGGGCCCTCCGGCTGCGGCAAGTCCACCCTGCTCAACATGGTGGCCGGCCTGGACCGGCCGACCTCGGGCACCGTCGAGGTCCAGGGACACGACCTCGGCAATCTGAACGAGACGGGCCTGGCACTGTTCCGGCGGCACCACATCGGCATGATCTTCCAGTTCTTCAACCTCATCGACGACCTGCCCGTCCTGGACAACGTGGCACTGGCCGCGCAGCTGACCGGCACGCCGGCCCGGCAGGCGCGCCGCCGGGCCCTGGAGCTGCTGGACGAACTGGGTGTCGCCAAACGCCGCAACAACTATCCCGCGACGCTCAGCGGCGGCGAGCGCCAACGCGTAGCCGTGGCACGGGCCTTGATGAATCGCCCGGCCCTCCTCCTCGCGGACGAGCCGACCGGCGCACTGGACAGCCGGTCGGGCGAGCAGGTGATGGACCTTTTGATCGACCTCAACCAGATCGGCCAGACCCTGCTGATCGTCACTCACGACCCGCAGCTGGCCACCCGCTGCGCCAGCCGGCTGATCGAGGTCGCAGACGGCCGCATCGCCCGCGAGCGCACGCTGGATGTGTCGGCATGAGGGCCGTGTGGAGAGCCTCGCGCGCCGCGGTGAAACGCCGCCGGGTCCAGACCTTCGTGATCGGTCTTGTGGTGCTCTGCTCCACCACGACGATCCTGCTCGCCCTCACCCTGTTGACCGCCGCGTCGAGCCCTTTCGACAAGGCGTACGCCGAACAGCGCGGAGCCCACACCGTGGCCTCCTTCGACACCAGCAAGGTCACCCCGGAGCAGCTGGCGGGGTCCGCGAAGCAGCCTGGAGTCGAGGCCGCCGCCGGACCATTCGGACAGGCCGTCCTCGACATCCCCAAGAACTGGCTGTGGATGGCGGGGGGCACCCTGAGTGTGGTGGGACGGGCCGATCCGGCGGGCCCGGTGGACCGCATCGACCTCCTGGAGGGGCACTGGGCCACCAAGCCCGGTGAGATCGTCGTCAACTGGTCCGTCCAGGGATCTCCCGGCACCGAACTCCTCGGCACGAAGCTGAAGGCGCCCGGCGGAACGACGCTGACCGTCGTCGGGTTCGCCACCAGCATGAGCAAGTCGGCGAGCGCCTGGGTCTCACCCCAGCAGATGACCCGACTGCACCCCACCTCCGCTCAGATGCTCTACCGCTTCACCCACTCCTCGACCGAGGCCGAGCTGAGCACCTCTCTTGCGCGGGCCACCAAGATGCTGCCCAAGGAAGCCCTCACCGGGGCGCAGACCCACCTCACCCTCAAGCAGGCCTTCTCCGCGCTGGCCGACTCCTACCTCCCCTTCATGACCCTGTTCGGCATCCTCGGCCTGCTGGTCTCGATCCTGATCGTCGCCAACGTGGTCAGCGGGGCGGTCGTCTCCGGCTACCGGCACATCGGCGTCCTCAAGGCCCTGGGCTTCACCCCTAACCAGGTCGTCGCCGTCTACCTGACGATGCTCTCCGTACCGGCCCTGGCGGGCTGTCTGCTGGGCACACTGGCCGGCAACGCTCTGGCCGGACCGATCGTGAAGGTCGCCTTCACCGGGATCGACGTGGGTCGGGCGACGGTCGGCGAGGTCAGCCCCTGGGCGACCGTGGCCTGCCTCGTGGGCATGCCCGCCCTCGTACTCCTCGCCGCACTGGTGCCCGCCCTGCGTGCCCACCGGCTGCCCGCCGCACGGGCCATCAGCGCCGGCGGCGCACCCCGCACCGGGCGCGGACTGCGCGTCCAGCGCATGCTAGGTGCCACCCGGCTGCCGCGCCCCGTCAGCCTGGGCCTGGGCCAGCCCTTCGCCCGCCCCGCCCGCACCCTGCTGACCCTGGCCGCCATCGTCCTCGGCGTCACCACCGTGACCCTGTCGACCGGACTGACCAGCACCCTGGTCGCCTACGGCAACGTCGCCAAGGAGGACGGCGCCCGCATCCAGGTGACCACCGGCGGAACGGACGGCACCGAGAAGGTCCCCCGCCTCGGCGACGTACAACTGGAGGAACGGCTGCGCGCCCTGCCAGGCGCGAAGGGGGTACGGGCCCGCGCCTTGTCCCAGGCGAACATGATCGGCCAGACCCAGCCCGTCTTCGCCGACTTCTACCGCGGCGACAACTCCCTCTACGAGCGCACCATCGTCAAGGGCCGTGCCCCGAAGGCGGCGGGTGAGATCGTGGCCGGACCGGCGTTTCTCACCCAACGCGGCCTGAAGATCGGCGACCGCACCATCCTGGAACTGAACGGAAAGAAGATCACCGCGACCGTCGTGGGCCAGGTCATCGAAGGCAACGCCCGCGCGTTGGAAGCAAGTTGGGAGACCCTGACCCGGATCGCACCCCACGCCCACGCCACCGAGTACACGGTGCGTCTCGCCCCCGACGCCGACGCCCGCGCCTACGCCGACGCGGCCGGGAAACTCGACCCGGCCGTACACGCCTCCGTGCTGGACCCAGACAACGCCGGCACCACCACCGTCATCACCTTCTCCGTCGTGTTCACCGGACTGCTGACCCTTGTCGCCTCTCTCGGTGTCTTCAACACTGTCCTGCTCAACACCCGCGAACGGCGCAGGGACCTGGGCATGCTCAAGTCCATCGGCATGACACCCCGTCAGGTGATCCTGATGGCGGTCACCTCGGTCGCCGGACTCGGCGCCATCGGCGCCCTGCTCGGCATCCCCCTCGGGGTCGCCGCCCACCGCCTCGTCGTGGACCACGTCGGTGTGGTCGACTTCCCCGAGTACATGAAGGACGTGTGGCACGCGCCCCAACTGACCGCGATGTTCCTGGCGGGCGTGACGATCGCCGTTCTCGGTGCACTGATCCCCGCCCGGACGGCGGCCCGCACCACCATCGCCACGGTGCTGCACACGGAATAACCGCCACGGCGCGGTGGCCGGACTCCATGAGGATCACACTCATCACCCACAACCCGTGCGGCAGTCCTGGATCGCCCTCAGCAGCGGCCTAGCTGGGACGTCGCCGTGCCCGACGGCGCAACGCGCATGCGCCGGTGGCCCGGCAACCTCGGGCCGCGGAACGGGAGCCCCCGCTCCCGGGGATGGAGATCCAGGGGTTCGCGGACGGCCGGCTCGCCGATGTCGTCGTCCTGGCCATTGTGTTCGGCGAGCCGACTGGTGGGGTCAGCCTCGTTGCAGGGTGCGGGCTCACCTTGATGTCAGGCCGGCAACAGGGTGCATAAGGATACCGAGCGGCGAAGCCATATGCTGAGCCGGACGAGGCAGGCGCAGCTCGTTCTGTGGCCATGCCCTTTGTAACCGGGTGACCCTGCTTCGTAGGGGCTTCCCGGCGAACTATCGGAGGTCGACCGGTGATCACTCTGACCGCAGCCGGAGGAGTGGCCCTCATCGAACTGGGCATGGCGTTGACTCCCGGGCCGAACATGATTCACCTCGCCTCCCGGGCGATCACCCAAGGCCGAAGGGCGGGTCTGGTGAGCCTCAGTGGGACCGCCGTGGGGTTCGTGTGCTACCTACTGGCCGCGGCTGCGGGCCTGTCCGCGTTGTTCGCCGCGGTGCCGGTGGCATTCACGGTGGTCAAGCTGGCCGGGGCCGCCTATCTGGCGTACCTCGCCTGGGACATGCTCAAGCCTGGGGGGCGTTCGCCCTTCGCCCCGGCCCAGGACCTGCCTCCGGTTTCCGACGCCCGCCTGTTCTCGATGGGGCTGCTGACCAACCTGCTCAACCCCAAGATCGCTCTCATGTATGCCGCACTACTGCCCCAGTTCCTGGACCCGCAGGCCGGCCCGGCCTGGGGGCAATTGCTTCAGCTCGGTGCCGTGCAGATCATCGTGGGAGTCTCTGTCAACGCTCTCATCATGCTGGGCGCAGCGCGCATGTCGAAGTCTCTGGCCACCCGACCCCGCGTCCTGACCGCCCAGCGGTTCACGGCAGGCGGCCTCCTTGGCGTCTTCGCTCTGCACACCGCACTGTCCCGCACCGCTGCCTCCACCTGAGCCGGCCCCAGGATCCCGACGAGCCCAGCGGCGCGCCTGCGAGGGCGCGGTTGGCCGTTCCGATCAGAGCGCACTTCGCCCGCGTGCGTCAGATTCCCGCATCTCACGCACACAGGGCACGCAATGCATGCGTGCGATCTGCCCTGCTTCGCCCGCGCAAGTCGCTGACCTGCAACCACTTTCACGTGTTTCTGTTCCACATGTTTCGCGATGACCCATCACGTCGAGTGTGTCGCGATCCTTGAACCCGCCGGGAAGGGGCGCTGACCTGCGGTTTCGCCTGGTGTGCATTATGGGTGTTGTGTGCGTTACGGGCGATATCTTGACGCGCGAGCGACGCACGTGATGCACGTATGGCGCACGGTCACGGCGGTTTCTGATGGAGCGGCAGGCGCATGGAAGCCGCCCCCTGCTAACCAGGTCATCTGGGAGCCAGGGGCGGCTTTCATGTGTTCAGCGAGAGCTTCGGCGCGGACCGTTGTGGCGGTCAGGGTGTTGGCCGAGCCGGTCCGCAGTGCCGGGTTTCCAGCGCGGCAATGTTCGCCGCGCACCATTCGGCTATCTCTTTGCCGATCAGCAAGGTGGGCGAGGAATCGAAGGTGAGGAGCAACTTGGGGGCCTTGCCGCTGTCTGCCAGCCATTTGACGTACTGTTCGGCCCGTTTGGCGACATCGGTCGGCTGTCCGTCCAGCGGTAGCGAGCGTGCCCACTCCAGCACCGGGCGGCGGCTTTCCCGAGTCGGGTACGGCGTCCGGTAGACCTGCATGTCCGCCTCGCTGACTGGGTTCAGCACGCCACCGGTGAAGGCCGACTCCAGGAAGACGTTTTGATCCAGCACCAGCGTCTCGCCCTGGGGTCCGCGCATGGCCTGGGCGCGCGAGCGCGGTCCGTCGCCCAGCTCGCTCCAGGACATCGGCCGAACAATGGTTTCGAAGAAGGCCATACCGCGGATCCGGTCAGGGTGGCGAGTCGCCCAGTCGAAGGCGAGTGCGCCGCCCCAGTCGTGGCCGACGAGCACCACCCCGTCCAGGCCCAGCTGGTCGAACCAGTCGTCCAGGCAGCGGGCGTGGTCAGTGAACCGGTACAGCACGTTGGGCTTGCCGGAGCGGCCCATGCCGATCAAGTCCGGGGCGAGCAGGCGGGCGGGCAGGTCGATTTCGGGCAGCACCTTGCGCCACAGGTGGGATGAGCTCGGGTTGCCGTGCAGAAAGACGAGGGGGATGCCGCTGCCGGCCTCTTCTAGAACATCGTCGAGTCCAGCACGTTCGCCACCGGCATGGCATCCCCCAATTGGTTCGTCACACTAACATTCCATGGCCGGGCAGAGTATTTTGTTAGTGTGACTAACGCAAGGGATGCGGGCATGAGCAACTACATGCCCGACACGGCTCGCTCGGCCGACCGGCAGGCCACTGCCGCGCGGCTGCGGAATCTGCGGACCCGGCTCCTGTCACTGGCCGCGATCCAATCGGACCGTCTAGTGAACGAGAAGCTGGTGCGGGCGGATGCCCGCAAGTGGCATTACGCGGTACTCGCCACGCTGGACGAGTTCGGACCCGCAAGCCAGGCAGAACTGGTCTCCCACACCGGGATCTACCGCAGTGACATGGTCACGGTCATCAACGAGTTGGCCGACCGCGAACTGGTGGAACGCTCGCCCAACCCCGCCGACCGCCGGCAGAACGTCATTACCCTCACCCGGCAGGGCCACCGCCAACTGCTGAAGCTCGACAAACTGCTGACCCAAGCGGAGAGCGAGGTGCTTGCGCCACTTACACCGTCGGAACGCGAGCAGCTGGCGCGGCTCCTCGCTGTCCTTGTGCACCACCACGGCCAGGACGTATGAACGAGCTGCGGCCCTCACCCGGATCGAAGCGGTGCACGGACCTACGCATCCCTGTGTCCGCCCACCCGTACTCAAGGACGCACGTCAAGCCGTACACCGGTATTCCCCTTCTTCTCCCGCTCGTCGGCCTCGTCTTCGGCTCGGGCGGCGAGGTATTCGGCCCAGTCGCGTCTGGCGTAGGTGACCCAGCGGAGGGCGGTGTGGCGGTGCATCCCGGTCACGTCGGCGAGGATCGGGCTGGGGAGATCAGCAGCGAGAGCGGCCAGCGCCCCGTTGCGCGCGGTGCGAACCGGGATGCCGTGCCGGTTGAGCTTCTGAGCCATGCCGTGCGTCGAGATCGGCTTGCCCGGGACCATGCCCGGGAAGAGCCACGGAGGACCTGAATGGGCTCGCGAGAGTTGCGGCCGCAGTTGGGGCTGTTCGGCAAGTTGCCGAACAAGCTCGGCGAGCCGTGGAGGCAGCAGGACGGGGTGGCGGCCCAGGACCAGGTGGGCGTGCTTGTCACCGAACTTGAGGTGTCCAGGCGTCAGGTGGCAAAGACGTTCGGTGGACAGGCCGAACAACAAGGTGATCGCGCCGCCGGCCCGCACGTCCGTCGGCAGGGCATCGTCGGCCAGACAGCGTTGAAGGAGCCGCCAGCGAGCGTCGTCGAGCAAGTCCTGAGGCTCCTGGCTCGGGATGGAGGGGACGGTCAGTTCGCGGGTGAGCCGGCGGCTCGTGGCCCATTTCAGGAAGTAGCGGATCAGGTAGCGCCGCTGGCTGGTGGCTCCGGCGATCCAGCCGTCGATGTGCTCCTGGGCGAGCGTGTTGAGGGTCAGGCCGCGTTGGTCCATCCAGACCAGGAAGTCCAGGGCGACGCTGACGCGGCGCCGCAGATCGCGGTCGGCGGAGGCGGGGTGGCGGCGCGTGGTGGCCCGCTGGCGGGCGCGCCGGAGCAGGAACCAGTGCAGGAACGGGCGGGCGAGGTTGGCGTGCGCGGCCGGCTTGTCGGCGAGTTCGTGCTCCAGCCAGCCCGATATGCGTTCGAGGTTTCCTGCGTTCTTCCAAGGCTCCGGTGTGGACGAGGAGTTGGCGGATGTAGCGTTGGTTCCGGCTGGGCGGGAGCTCATCCAGCAGCTCGTGGCTGAGCTCGTGCCCTTCGGAACGCCAGCCGGGCGAGGAGCTTGGTGTTCGGGCTCTCCTTGAGCCACTGGATGGCGGGGAACGGTGAGGGAGCGTCCGCCAGCGGTTCCAGCTGTGGGGTGACCGTGCCGTCGGGCCCGGCCAGCAGGGCGCGTGCAGGCCGTCAATCCCGAACACGCCTGCAGGCAACACGGCCGGAACTACGTCGTGCGCACCTACTTCCGCGGGCCTGCCAAGCACACGTTGCACACGTTGCGCTGTGGCACCCGCACGTGGGGCTGGAAGCACATCAAGAGGAGGCACGGCTGGAACAGCACGATGGATAGGAGGACCAGCGCCGCCATATGGTCCGGCAAGTGGAACGGGGGCGGGCACTCGACCTAGAGCGATTCCTGCCCTAGCCGTGAGGTGTGGCGTGCTGCTAGTGACTAACGTGGGCTGTCCGTAGGCGAGATGAGAGGTCCACATGGTGGCTCACACGTCGGCTGAGCGCGTCCTGGCCGACTCATTCACCTCCGATGACGGCGCGACCAGGTTCAATGTCACCGACCTGACGGTGGATTACCACCCGGACCGCAGCATCACGTTGACCTACCGGCTCAGCGTCGCACGCGAGGGCCAAGCCGACGAGTGCTGGGTGTTCACACTGCCATGGAGCGACAAATCCTTCGCAGACGTGTTCACCGCGCCTACCCCCGATCCTGAGCGTCTTCGCCAACTGGTCCAGCTGGTGCGCGGCCTCATGGGCGACTGGTGGGACCTCAAGAGGTCCAACCGCCACTTCGCGAAGATGGGACACCGGTGTCCCTGAGTGGGGGCACCGTCCGAATTGGGTAAACCAATGACATCCATGCACGACGAAATCGTGGAGCAGCAGGCGGATATCACCCGCCTGCTGCTCCACCATGTCCATGCGCCAGTCACCGGGACACACTTCATCCGGGGCATCCTGCCCATATCTGCGCCCTCTGCGGTCATCCGCGTTGTTTTGGGTGAAGCGGGCGCTTACACGCCGGACGAGTTGATCGCCTACGAGATCCCTCTGCAATGGGACGACGAACCAGCGACGGCGCAGGACATTACGGCGGTTCTGCGCACCCTCGTCACGGGCACCCACATTTACTCAAGTGATCACATCACCCAGGTGATGGGCATGGCCCTCGTCCGCGTAGAACCCTCAGCCCTGGACACACCGGGCCCCACCACGGATGACCGCGCCCTCGGAATCCTGCGCTGCTTCACTCAGCCATACACGGAAGAGAAGCCGAGCCTTCTGCTGCGCGGGTTCTGCTTGCTGGACGAGGACCGACTACGTCTTTACCTCCACGCCGCAGAGGCCCCCGAGGCCGTCGCCGTCGATGTGCGCCCTTCAAACGCCACCACCGCCTGGCTTGCATCCCTGCCGTCGCTGCTCGACGAGGAGCAGTACTGGACAGAGGATGACTCCGATCCACACTGCACCCGCGTCGTGAACCTCACCGGCTGGTAGCCCAGACGGTGCTGGGGCGGGCTGCGGCTTGGCCTACTCCGCGGGGTCCTCGTCAGCGTCCGCGACCTGGCCGGTGGCTTTGGCGTGCGCAGTGACGGCGGCTGGAAGACGACACCAGTGCGCGATGGTGTCACCGCAGCGGTCGGTCGGGCTGTAGGGACAGGTGACGCGGTTGGCGACCTCCGCGAGAAACCGGTCCTGCTCGGCCCCTGTCTGGTGCCGGTGCAGGCTGCGGTGCAGGGTGCCACTGACCAGCCGACCTGTTCAAGGCCGAGTTCTTCCACCTCGTCGTGGACGACCGCGCCGACGTCCACATCAGCAGCAAGGACGGCCGCTTCTACCTCAGATGATTCCCACTCGGCCGCCCCGGCGCCGACGGCGACGGCTGGACCCTCGCCGTCACCGGCACCGCCAAGGTCCCCGGCTACCGGATCCGCTTCGACACCGAAACGTCGGCAGAGATCGTCGCTGCCACGGTCCAGCGCCTCCTGGCCACCACCACTCCCGGCCTCTGTGAACCGACCGCAGCCCCTGCGCGGATCAGAGCCGCTGCTCACCTACGACACGTACCCTGCCCTCGGCCCCTGCGGGGGCGCCCGCTATTGCCTGGAGATGCGCCGCAGTTCGTGCCGATCCTGCGCGCGCACATCAAGCGGTTCGGCGTGGCGTCGGACGGGCGGCTCTTCCGGAACCAGGCCGGCAACTACGTGGACGCGTCCGCGTATGGCATTACGTGGGCGCGTGCACGGAAGCATGTCCTGACCCGCACGGAACTCGCCGCCGGTCTGGCCAAGCGGCCCTACGATCTCCGGCACGCCGGGATCTCGTTCTGGCTGTACTCCGGTGTGGACCCCGCCGAATGCGCTCGCCGCGCGGGCCAGAGCATCGAGGTCCTCTTCCGGCACTACGCAAAGTTCCTGGACGGCGTCCGGGAGCAGGCCAACCGGCTGATTGAGCAGTCCATGCAGGAGTGGGACCGCGTCAGCCTGGGCGGGGCACCTACGGGGCGAGTGGGGTTTCGGTCCGTGACTGGTCCGGAAAAGCTGGTCAGAAGCGGGATAGCGGTGGGAGGAACGGGGAGTTACGCCGTAAATCGGGCCCTGCTCTGAGCGGGCCGAGCAGAAGGCGCCTGACCGGCAAAAGCCCAGGTCAGGCGCCTTTTTTCGTGCGTCTAGAAGAAGCCGAGCTTCTTCGGCGAATACGAGACAAGGAGGTTCTTCGCCTGTTGGTGGTACAGGCTCGTCTCAGCCTCTGGCCTGTGGCTATGGGCGGAATGGTGTCTGCTGAGCCGAGCTGGTCGCGCCTGGTCCGGATCTTGGCCCGTGGCCTGGGGCGTTGGCGTGCCAGGCCCGGGGCCCGGGGTGAGGCGGACGCCACCGCTCTGGTGCAGGACCGGCGGGCGCTCTGCATCGGTGCCCCCAGCGCCCTCCCGATCAAGCTGAACGACTGCCCCTCGCGCCGGCGCCTCCAGGTCTCATCCTGTCGAGCTGGCGAAAACCCGTAGTCACGCACCTGTGCCCCCACGATCACATGATCGTCCGTGGGTGGGGCGTTGACCACTTGAGGGTGCCGTCGTTTGCCGACACTTAGGAGCCGCTCAGCTAGCACGGGAGGTTACGGCCTCGATGTGGGCGAGTTGGGCGGTGATGATCTCTTCGAAAGCGGCCCTGCGATCCACCCCGAGGGGGCGGACATCTCGGGCGAAGTGCGCCAGCGTCGGGAAGCGTTCGGGGTCGGCCCCCATAACCGCCACACGGAACAGCTCCATGCCCTGTTCGTACTCTTCGGGCGTGACGGTGCTTACCCCGGCTTCGGAGGCGATCAACGCAGCGATGAGGACCGCGATCCGGTGGTAGCGCGTCGGGATCTCCTCATCGGACAGTCCCGCAGCGCGCAGTGCCTGCAGCACCTCCTCCATGACCAGCCGAGAACCGGTGCCGCTCGACGCATAGCGCCCCCACACCGCGGCGAGTTGGGGCTGCTGACCGAACGCCTCTCTCACCTTGAGGGCCAGGGCCATGATGCGCCGCTTCCAGTCGCCCTCGGGGTGGTGGTCCTCCATGACGGCCAGAAGAATCCTGTCGGCGACCGCGCGCAACAGTTCGGTCTTGTTGCGGAAGTGCCGGTAGAGGCTGGAGGAATCGGTCCCGAGGGCTGCAGCCAGCTTGCGCACGCTGAAGGAATCCGCGTCGCTCGTGCGCAGCAACTCCTCCGCCGCGTCCAGGATCTCATCGGTCGACCAACGCCTGCGGCCTGCCATCTTGCTCCTTTCGCTGGGCCTCATTCTACCTGTGCACTTGGCGTTGCACGCACCGCGTGCATAATGAGTGCATGAGCGTGCCGGGAGGGCCGGCACGCCACTCGTGCCCTGTTGCCCGGGCCGGGCGAACGACGCGGCGCTCGCCCCGGGGAATTCGAAAGGACGCATGACGTGAAGAACCCACTGGACGGCGCGGCACTGGACGCGGCCGTCGAAAACGTCCACCGTGCCGGGATGCCCGGCCTGTTCGCCGAGGTGCGGGACGGCGACGAGGTCTGGCGCGGCGCCGCCGGGGTCGCCGACGTGGTCACCGGCCATCCCGTCACCGCCGACATGCGCCACCGCGTCGGCAGCATCACCAAGACCTTCACCGCCGCCGCGATCCTGCAGCAGGTCGAGTGCGGCGCGATCGGCCTCGACACACCGATCGGCCAGTACCTCCCGAAGCTGGTTCCCGGAGAACGCGGTGAGGCCATCACGGTCCGGATGCTGATCAACCACACCAGCGGCCTCGCCGAGTACCTCCCGTACGCCTATCCCTCCCTCAAGGCGTTCCCCGACCTCGCCGACGCTGGGCCCCAGAGCCTGGAGGACCACCGGTTCACGCGGTTCGACCCCGTCGACCTGATCGAGAGGGGAGTCACCGCGCCTGCCGTCGGCACACCGGGCGGCACCCCGGGGGTGTACTCCAACACCAACTACCTGCTCCTCGTCCAACTGCTGGAACAGGTCACCGGCACCACCGCCGAGCGGTACATCACCCGCGCCGTCATCGAGCGCGCCGGGCTCCGCGACACCGAACTTCCCACTGGGCCCTACGTCGACGGGCCGCATTCGAAGCTCTACGAGGCGTGGTTCGGAATGATCGATCCGCCGCGCGACTACAGTGTCTACGACATGTCATGGGTAGGGCCTTCGGCCTCCCTGATATCGACCGTCACGGACCTCAACCAGTTCTTCCGCGCGCTGCTGGCCGGGAAGATCGTCAGCGCGACCTCGCTGGCGCAGATGCAGCACACCGTCCCGGTCGTCTCCCAAGAGGGGAAGACGATCGACTACGGCCTCGGCCTGCACCCGATGCAGGGGCCCGGCCAGGCCATCTTCTGGGGCCATGGCGGCACGGTCTGGGGCGGCGGCGCACTGGCCATGATCCGTGCCGACGGCCGGCGGCAGATGTCGGTCGCGGTAAACCTCCAGAGGTGGAACAGGCTCGACTCCGCCGGCAGGCCGCAGCCGCATCCCATCGACGACGCGCTCGCGGCTCTCTTCCGCGTGGCGATGTACGGCTGACCGGGCTGGAGGGTGTCTGCCAGGGCCGGGGGCAGGGCACCGTGCGCCACCCCGGCCGGGGCCGACGGCCTGTCCAACTCCCCCCGGCCTACACCGCCACGCCGAGTTGGACCCGCTCCGCGGCGAGGGCATCACCTACGCGCTCCGCATGCTGCAGGCATGCGTCTCGGTCGAACTGAACCAGTGGCCGGGCACCTTCCATGGCTCACTGGCGGTCATGTCCGCCGAAGTGTCTCAGCGGCAGCTCGCCGAACTCACCGCCGCCCTGCGCCGCGCCCTGGCCGAGTGAGACGGCCGGCCGTGCCCACGCGCCGAGCAGCCCGTGTTCGACTTTGAGTGGGACGGCTGGCAGTTGATGGCCTTTCATGTGGAGACTGACGCGGACGTCCACGGCGACCATTGGGAAGTCCACTTGGCCGCGGACGAACTCGTGTCCTGCCTCACCGGCGGGATACGTCTCTGCTTCCGCCCGGAGCAGCCGGGAGGGAAGGAGGAGGAGATTAAGCTGGTGGCCGGAAGGGCGGCCATCGTTCCGCGCGGGCGATGGCACCGCATCGCACTGGACGGCCTCAGCGACATCATGTCCGTTACCCTGCCGCGTGGTAGCCGCCTGGAGAGGCGGACCGAAGGCTAGCCAGGCCTCACATCCGTTCCACGTCAACAATGAGGCTCGGCACCGCCCGCCGCTGATGTCCGCGCCCACCCATCGCCCACCAGCCTCGCCGAGCGCGCGACCGTGGAAGTGGACCAGAGCCCAAGCTCAGGTTCTGGCTCAACTTCTGTGAAGCTACGCTGTCCGCGCTCATGCTCGCTTCGGAGAACGGACTGACCTGCTGGTAACAGGCGTTCAGCGTCTGGTGCACCAGTCGTCGAGCTGTCACCACGGAAGTTGAGTCAGAACCCAAGCTCGCCGACTGCTCCACCCGCATCATCTACCCCCAGGAGACCGACCAACTCATCGTCTTCGGCCTGTTGGCCTTGTTCATGAGCACACGAACAAATCGCCGATCTCGAAGCCTCGGAAGCCGGAGACCGTCATCACCGACACAGCGTCGTACTCCGAAGCAGGCCCTCGGCGAGGGCTCGTCCACGGGATCCGGCGTCGCCGGCGGTGAGCAGGTCGGACAGACGGTGGATCACCATGAGGTTGGCGATGCCCAGGCCGCGGCTGAGCTTCCACTGGGACTGCATGCGTGCGAGTAGTCCCGGGTGGCGCATCAGGCGCCAGACTTCGTCGTGGACGATCCAGCGCCGGCCGACGCCCGGGTCGGAGAGCGCGGATTCCACCCAGGCTGACGCGCACGTCATCGCGAGGACGAGGGCAGTGTCGTCGCCGGATCCGCCCAATCGTGGCAGGTCGATGGTGAGCATCGGGCTGTTGGGGTCGAACGCCTCGGTGGAGGGGGCGCGTCGAACATGCCGGCGAGGTCGCCGTGCACCAGGCGGCGCATGGCGTGGGCGAGGTCGCGCGAGGCGTCGACGAGGCGGCCGGACGTCAGGCCGCCCGCGGCATCGAGGTCGTCGGGGCTGTTGAGCATGGTGGCGATGTCGCCGAGCAGTGGGGTGCGGCCGGTGGCCACAGCACGGGTGACCACGGCGTCCAGGGCGACGTCGAGTCCGGTGTGCTCCATCGGCAGCAGGTCCCGCCCGAGTACGGTGCGAGCCAGTGAACCGAGCAGCAGCAGGCGCCGTTTGCGGATCTCGCTCGCCCAGTCCGTCTCGGAGACCGACGGCGGGCGCGGAGCTGCGTCCAGGGGATTGAGCTTGCCCGGCAGCCCGGGGCCGAGCGCGATGGAGGTGCCGCCGAGCGCGGCGGCCACCGGCGGCCATTCTCCCTTGGGGCCACACGGCACGTACACGCGGTAGCCGAAGGCTGCCGACCGCAGGGCGAAGGACTTTGCCAGGGCGCTCTTGCCCTGGCCGATCACGCCGGCCAACAGGACGTTGGGGTTCGTGAAGCCTTCGATCTTGCCGTACAGGGCGAACGGGTCGAAGCAGAAATTCGCTTCGGCGTGGACGTCGCGGCCGATGTAGATGCCCTCAGCGCCGAGGCCACCTTCGGCGAGGAAGGGGTAGGCGCCCGCGACGGTCGCGGTGGTCATGCGGTGCGCGGGCAGTTTCAGTTTGCCGCCGCGGGCGGAGGCGGGGCCGGGGCGACCGCCGGGTGGGAAGAGGGGGAGCGGCATCTCCTCGGACGCCACCAAACCTCCTCTGGCGCCTGCGGCTCACCCACCCGCAGAGCACCCAGATCTGGGCGAGCACCGCACGCTGTTCGACCCCGACCGTGCCTTCGCACAAGCCATGGATCTAGCTGCCTGAGCGCCTACTTGCCCCGCCAGCGACATGAGATGTCTTCGACTGGTCGGCCACCGTACGGTCGCGGGTGGGCACCAGGGTGCCGTCCGCGATGAGCACGGTGTCCTTGCGGAACTGCTTTTGGGGCTTGAACGCGAGCAGGGGGCCGAGGTGGTTGATGATGCGGTCGGCCGCGGACTTCGAGACACCGAACAGCGGGGTGAGCCGGCGCAGGGTCAAGGTGGTGCGCCAGTACCCCGCGACCAGCATCACCTGCTCCTCCAACGGCAAACCCCATGGTCGGCCCCGCCGGGCCGAGTCCGCCCCTTCACGGCGCAGTGCGCTCACCAACTTGCCAGAGCAGCGCGGGCTCAGCCCGGTGAACGGGGCTGTCCAGGACGGCTGCGACGCCGTGATCACACCAGCCACGCCGTGATCATTTCACTGCGGCGGAGCGGGCAGAAGGCCGTCATCCGCCCTCCTCGCCGTCGGCGAGACGGCGACGCCACCACAGATCAGAGCGCCACTGTCGCTGATGGGCGAATGGATCGGGCAAGCTGCGCCCGAGGTATGCGGCGTCCAGGAACACCACGTGGCGTTTCAGCTCCAGGCGAGGTCGGGGAGGCAGCTCCTGAAGGACCTGTTCCAGTACGTCGCGTGCATGCCGCACGTCGTCGAAGGAACAACCACGGCATGAGCACCGCGCGTACCGCGGATAGAGAGGGCCGCATCCCTGCGGTGCCAGGAACTCTTGATACCGCCGCAACGCGCGTTCAGTGGCGCCGGGGTAGACGTAGTAGTCGCCGGAACGCCACTCCACCCGATGTATCGCAAGGCTGGTGGGGGCAGAGAGGCCGTGGATCCGGTCGGAGGACAGGGCCTCCCAGATACGTGGGCCACATCGTTCGGCGCGCAGGGCGCCTGGCCGTCTACGCGGCATCGGCCTTTCGGTGTGCAGTCATGGAGGTCATCATGCCAGCCTCCACGCCCCTGCCATCGCCGGGCGGGAATAGCGGGACGGACCTTAAAGGGTGTTGCACAAGGCTGTGAACTGGGTATTTCCCTTGTATGGCTGGGGTGTTGAGTGCTGAACGGGTGGGGTGGAGACGTTCACCGGGCTGCGGGTGACGCAGTTCGCACGGCTGCTGCGGGCGGTGCGGGAGCGCGGTGGCAACGGCACGATGCAGGGTCGGCCGCGGAGCCTGCCGCTGGCGGAACGGGTGCTGCTGGTCGCGGCGTACTACCGGACGAATCTGACCATGCGGCAGCTGGGGCCCCTGTTCGGCGTCTCCTCCGCCACCGTGTGCCGGGTGATCCAGAGGCTCGGGCCGCTGGTGGCGCTCGAGCCCGTCTCCCGGCCGGCGGATGCCGCCGACCGGCTGTGGATCGTGGACGCACTCTGAGGCACGGCGCACTGGGCGCGCCGTGCCCCGACTCTGCATCAGCTCCGAACTCCTCGGCTTAGAACTCCTCGTTGGTGACGAGGGCGTTGCCGAAGACGTCGTACACCGAGACGTAGCCCTCCTTGGAGTCCTTCCAGTCGTCGAAGGCCGCGGCGAGCGCGCGTGCGGTGGCCATGGGCTCCTTGACCGGCGTCGTCCCACCGTTGATGTCGGTGGAGATGTAGGCGTTGCCGGTTTTGTCGTCCCACTCGCCGATGACGTGCCGTACGCGGGACACCGCCTTCTTCTGCTTCTGGGTGCCGTTGGCCTCGACCCACGCGCGGAAGTCGTCGGCGTTCTTCCTCGACTGCTTCTTGTCGGCGTCGGGCGGCAGGGTCTCCTGCTCGGTGGCGGTGCCCTGGGCCGTCGTGTCGGTCCACTCGCAGCCACTCGTGAGGCTGATGGCGACGCACGCGCCGAGGGCGAGCGCCGCGGATCGGATCAGCCGTGGGCGCATCACGCGCTCCTCCCTCTCAGAACTTGATCGCGTCGGCCTTGTCGTTCCAGTTACCACCGTAAGCGTAGGAAATCTTCTTGAAGTTCGGGTACCGGGTGTATCCGGCCCCGAGGAAGAGGTGCGGGTCGGGCATGCCGGTGCGGAAGTCGTACAGCTCCACACCGCGCTGGGGGCGGTTGACGTACGCGGAGGACGCCTTGTCCCGGAAGCTCGGGCTGTACTGGTCCAGGTGGCGGGTCTTCGCGGTGTCGTACGTCGGCCACTGCAGGCGACGGCCCTTGAAGTCCGCGTCCTGCCACAGGCACACCCAGCTCTTGGGGCAGTCCAGCCAGCTGCTGCGCAGGGCGGTGGCGGCCGGCGCCGCCTTCGGGGCGCTCTGGGCGGCCGCGCCCTCGCGCGCCTGCGGAGTCGGCGCGTGCTCGGCGAGGTAGGCGTCGGCCTCGGCCTGGTCGTCGAAGCACTCCATCGTGCCGTCCTGCGAGACCTCGGCGCAGACCTGCGCGCCGCCGAGGTCGTCGGACCGGGAGTCGATCTTCTCGCCGTGGTAGTACATCTCGACCTTCGGCGCGTGCTCCACCGCCTGGTGGACCTGCGCCTCCTCTTCGGCGGTCGCGGTGCCGGAGACGGCGCCGGGCACCTCGGGGAGGGAGCTGTCGGCGAAGGCCGGAGCGGCGGTGATGCCTGCGGTCGCGAGGGCGAGGGCGGCGGCGGCCATGGTGGTGCGGGCGCTGAAGTGCACGGGTGTTCCCCAGAAAGACGTCATGTTCGAGCGGACCCACGGAGCTCCGGGTTCTCCGGAGCGCGGATCCGATCAAGGAACGTATTGCGTGGAGCGCGCACCGATCTAGCGGATGAATCTGCTTAAAGCCGACAAGTGCCACCCACCCCATCTGTGGCGTTAAGCATGGTTGTACGGCGAGGGATAACAGCCCCATCAAGATCGACTCACGGCACGGACAAGCACGTCGTGACGCGGCGTCACGTCGTGATGAGTCCTCATATGTCCGTCGTGGCACCCGGTTTACGGCCGCCCTTATCCACGCCTTACGATGATCAATCCCATTTCCCCCACACCTCACAGCTTGACCGGCAACGCACCGACATCACGGGAGAAGACCCGTAACACACCATCGGTGCTGCTTTGCCATGCGCCAACTGTGAGAGGAAGAGCATGAGTTGACATCGCACATACGGAGACCGGCACGCGCCGGGATCGCGGGCCTCGCGGCCGCCGCTGTCCTGGCCGGGCTGATCCAGACCGGCACGGCCCACGCCGCGCCCGACGGCACGACCGTCGCCTCCCGGCCGAAGTCGGCCGGAGACGGACCCGGTTCGGGTGCCGTCGCCGACCCCGACGAGAAGCTCGGCAAGGACTGGGACACCTCGAAGGACCGGGCCGTCACCGCCGCCGCCGACTCCGAGGGGCTGCGCATCCTCGCCGCCGCGTCGGACGAGGCGTACGCGTGGAAGACCGCCGCCGTCCTCAACGAGCCCGGAATGCCCGCCGATTCATGGATCGGCAACCAGTGCGTCATGGACGACTCGCATGTCGCCGCCGTGTACGCGCCGCGCGCGTTCACCAACAAGCCGGACCTGATGCAGGGCGGCGCGTTCACCGCGATCGTGAACACGAGGACGGGGGACGTGACGAAGCTGCCGTTCACCGGCACCCTCGCCTACTTCGACCCCACCTGTAACACCACCACGCACACCGCGGCCTTCACCCAGTACCGCGACATGAACGACGTGTCGCAGGTGAAGACGCAGGTGATCACGGTGGACACGGCGGGCAAGACCATCGCCAAGACCGGTGAGCTGCGCGGCCAGGTGTCGTCGGCGGCGCCCGTGAAGGACGGTGTGGTCGCCGGTCTTGGCCGCGACCTCGTCCACGTCGACGGCAAGGGTAAGATCCGCAAGGTCGCCGAGGGCGACAGCGTCCCCTTCGACATCCGCCCCATGGGCGGCGACCGCGTCGGCTTCGTGGACCGCAAGGGCACGAAGACGGCGCAGGCGAAGGTGTACGACGGGCACGGCGAGCCCCGCACGATCGCCACCGGCCGCCTCGGTGACCTCGGCCTCGAACCCGGCGCGCGGGGCCGCACCTTCCTGACCGGCGAGGCCAAGGACGTGCGACTGCGGGACAGCGGGGTCACCCGGGTCGACGCGCCCGCCGACACCGACCTCTCCTCGCACGGCCGGCTCGCCGTCGAGCCCGTCCTCACCCCCGGCGTCCGCGCCGGACTGACCCGCATCAAGGGCGCGGGCAAGGGCTTCGACAAGGCGAATGAGCCCGAGGCGGGCGTGCGTTCGCGCTCCGGCCAGGCCCCGGGCACCGCGGACGACGAGACCGCCATCACGGTGACGTCGACTGCGACGACCACCGGCGAGGAGGTCGAGCAGCGGGTCGAGTCGGCGCAGCCGCGCACCACCGCGGGCCTCTCGCCCGCCCTGACCGGCGACAGCAAGCCGCGCACGCTTACCCGCGCCTCGACCGTCAAGACCGCGGCCGCGTCCGTCTCGCACGATCCCGTCGACACCGACCGCTGGTGCTCCGTCTCGCGCAACGACATGAGCGCCCAGGCGTTGCAGCCGACGCCGAACCAGGTGGAGTGGGCGGTGGACATGGCCGTACGCGGTGAGCTGCGCGCCAAGTGGATCCGCCAGGGCGACTACCGGGGCCAGGCGGGGCTCGGCACGATCGACCCGCAGGGCCTGTTCCCGCTGCCGAAGCTGAACGGGGGCGGCCGGATTCCGGCGAGCGTGCTCCTCGGCATCCTGGCGCAGGAGTCCAACCTGTGGCAGGCCGAGTCCGGCGCGATCCCCGGCCAGATGGGCAATCCGCTGGCCGCCGTGGACGGCTACTACGGCCACAAGGCGAAGGACACGCTCCTCGGCTACTGGCGCATCAACTGGGACAAGTCCGACTGCGGTTACGGCGTCGGCCAGGTCACCGACGGCATGCGCCTGAAGGGACACGAGAAGAAGGACGAGACGAGCCTCGACCCGAAGCTGCAGAAGGTCATCGCGGTCGACTACGCGACCAACATCGCCGCCTCCATGAAGATCCTCGCCGACAAGTGGAACGAGGTCCACAAGGACGGGCAGAAAATCACGGTCAACAACGACGATCCGTCCCGCATGGAGAACTGGTTCACCGCCGCCTGGAATTACAACCTCGGCTTCAACCCCAAGTCGGAGTCGGGCAAGAACGGCGGACACTGGGGCCTCGGCTGGTACAACAACCCGGCCAACCCCATGTACAAGAAGGGTGCCTGGGACCACCCGTTCATGGATGTCAGCCTCAACGCGAACAACATCCGTGACGCGGCGCACCCGCAGGACTGGCCGTACGAGGAGAAGGTGATGGGCTGGTCCGCCTGGTCCATCGACACCGGCTTCTCCTACGGCACGGACGGCAAGCAGGACTGGAAGGGCGAGTCCGGCTTCAACACCGCCGGGTTCCGTCCCGCGTGGTGGGCGAGCATCGCCGACCGCTCCCGCGTCAGCCCGCCGCTGGACACGTTCTGCAACAAGAAGAACAACTGCGACCCGGCCAACCCGGTCGACTGCCCGGACGAGGCCTGCTACCGGCAGTTCTGGTGGACGCAGGAGAAGGCGGTGTGGAAGCCCGACTGCGACCAGACGTGCGGGCACGAGAGCATCAAGTACGTCACGCTGCGCTCCGAACCGGGCCGCGGCTACCGGCTGAAGAACGGCGACCCGGTGTGCGGAGGCGCCCCCGCGGGCTCCGACGTCGTCGCCTCCGTACCCAACGGAACGCCGACCTGGTCCACTTGCGGCAAGGCGTCCTCGACGGGCTCGTTCCAGTTCACCTTCCATCCTGACTGGGACAAGCACTACGAGGCGAAGGCCGATCTGCACTCCATCGGCGGCGGCCACGGCGGCCACTTCTGGTACACCCACACCCGTAACGAGGACCACCTCGGCGGCGATGGCAACCGGATGACGGTCGAGGGCGAGTGGACGGCGGGCAAGAAGTACGACCTCGCCGCCGTCTACGCCTACGTCCCCGACACCGGGGCGCAGACCAGGCACGCGACGTACGTCGTCAGCGGCGCGTCCGGCGGCCCCTACGAGCGGGTCGTCGACCAGAACGCGAACAACGGCAAGTGGGTGCCGCTGGGCGCCTACAAGTTCACGGGCACGCCGAAGGTGAAGCTCACGAACTACACGAAGACGGGCACCGCGGACCGCGACATCGCCTGGAACTCCGTGGCGTTCAAGCCGATCAAGGGCAAGTTCGTGCACCGCTCGCTGACCGCTGCGGCGATCTTCGACCCGAACCAGGAGCTGAACTCCAACTGGCCGGTGTCGACGGAGATCAACTCGCCGGTGCAGTCGATGAAGTCGCTCTACGACTGGGGTCTCGGCCTCGCTGACCACGGTCCCCTGTGGAACAACCCGGAGGGCGCCGACGCCGTCGGCATGTCCTCCAAGGCGCGCTGCCCTTCGGCGAAGGCCGTCGGCGAATGCACGGGCCAGAAGACGTGGGACGCGGCCGACAAGTGGGCCAAGGAGATCAAGGCGGGCGGCTGGAAGCCGCGCGCCGACGGCTCCGCCCCCGCGCACTCCATCCCGCGCTGGATGGCCATGTCCAACGAGCGGCCCGACCCGGCCGAGCCCGCGTCCAAGGCGTACGCGGACCCGAACAGCTACAAGATCAAGTCTGATGTGAACGTGACGTTCGTGGTCGGTGAGGACGGGAAGATCGTCGACGGCAGCGTGGGGTCCGACTACCGCGCCCGCGTCGGCAACGCCCACCTGCCGCACTTCGTCACGGACATCATGCAGGCGATCGAGGCGGACTACGGCATCCCGGCGCCGGACATCGACTACACCACGCAGGACGCGCTCGAGTACGGCAACGTCCACACGTCCCACCCCTACAAGGACGGTGACACCCCTGGTCAGGCGTACTTCCCGCACTTCCGCGGCGCACGTCTGGACGACGCCAAGCAGTGCGTCGACTTCCGCGGGGTCGGCGGCGGCGTGCACGGCTACCGGGCGATGATCGGCCACAAGTCCGTCAACGACAACGTCAAGGCGTGGGTGGACCAGGTCAACAACGACCTGGAGACCAACCACACCGTGCGGCGGTTCGCCGGGGACGTCTACTCGATGTTCTTCAAGAACACCGGGAAGTGGAACAACAACATGTTCGGCTCCATGATCGGCAACGCCCCGCCGATCTGGCAGGACATCGCCGCGGCCTTCTGCGCCGACGGCTCCGTGAAGCCGACGCACCTGCAGAAGAACAAGGACGCCAACCCGTCCGACGGCATCGTCTTCCAGTCGTACATGCCGGACCTCTATCTGTACGTGGACGACCGGCTGACCGACAACCTCGGCCGGAAGTCGAACCACCGCATCAGCGGCGGCGACTGGCGGAACTTCTCCAACTTCCCCGCCACCGCGCCGAACGGCAACGCCTACGCCTCCTGCTCCGCCTACCACCGGGGCAGCGGCGGTAATCCGTGGGGCGTGGACGCCCCCGTTCCGTTCCTCGGGGACGGGCCGGGGAACCGTCCCGGCAGTGTGGTGCACTGTGACGAGCCGGCGAACAAGTTCACCGAAAACCTCACCCGGTGACCCGGAGTGGGTGAGTGAGCGCATGACCGCCGACTGATCCGATGCACGAAGAGGGGGGACGGACCGGCCCGCACCGGCCGGCCCGTCCCCCCTCCGCACGTCTAGGGAGAAATCCTCATGGGCTTTCTGTACTTGGCCTTCTTCGCCGCGTTCCTCTACCTGGTGCCCGTGGCCCTGCTGTGCAGGAAGGTCGCGATCAAGACAACGGCGAAGATGGGCTGGACCATGGCTTTCCTGCTGATCGTCTTCCCCGTCATCCTGCTGGTCATCGGCGGCGTGGTGGACGCCAAGGGAGCCGCGTCGTAGGCATCCGCCGCACCACGCACAGAGGGAGCACGGCATGCGCATTCCTGGACCCGAACCGAGGGCGGACGGCGCAGCTTGTCGCCGGGGCAGCGAGGCCGCTCGCCGCCGCAGGGCAGGCGCGCCGGGCTTCGTGATTCCTGTTGCCGGGGGCGTGGCGAGCTTTGCCGAGGAAGGCTCGCCGCTGAACAAGATCGCCGGTCTTGGCTTCGGCGGTGTCCCGAGTACGGCCGCCACGGATGAGATGGAGCGGGCCTTTGCCGCCTGCGGCAGCCCGGTGCAGATCAGCCCTGAACCCCTGCTCCGCCTGCCGCCTGGGCCTGTCACGGCACACCCTGAACGAGCATTTCACTGGGGTCTCCTTGACGCGCGGGCAACCCGAGACAGACCAGCAGCACGAGGGTGGGGCGGCAGAGCCCAGAAGTTGAGCCAGAGCGCGAGTTTTGACGCCACGTAGGGGCTCGCGGTGGGGCCGTGAGGTGTGCTCCGCGTCGCCTGATGGCTCTCGCCCACCACGCACAGCGTCACCCGTGCGAGTGAAACCCTGCCCGGTGGGTGTCCTCAGTCGAGGATTCGCAGTCGGCTGCTCCCAAGGCGCCCCGAAGTCAAGGTGCCCCGCAGTCCGCACACTTCGACGAGTCCGGAGGAACCCATGAAGACAGCAGTGGTCGCGGTCGACGTCCAGGCGGGCGACGTGCTCTGCTCCGCGCTGGATCCGAAAGTCCCGGAGACGCTGACCAAGGCGACGTCCGCCGCGCTCACCGCGGGCACGATGGTCACCGGGGTCGCCGCCACCGCGGCGGCGGCCGGCTCCACGGTGAGCTATTACGCGCAGCCGGAGGTCGTGCCGTCGGGCATCGCGGGGCTCGGGGCAGGGCCGTCGAGCGCCGTCGTGGCCGACGAACGAGGCCGGTGCGCGCGCCAGTTACCGGTGGTGCGGGGCGCGTTCGTCGTCGGCGAGTGCGACGCGCAGGGGAACGTGACCGTGGCGCCGAAGCACGACTTCGCGAACGTCCTCGACTTCGGCGCCAAGGGCGACGACCAGAGCGACGACTGGGACGCCATCACACGTGCCATGCGGTCCCTGCATCCACTGCAGCCCGGCGTGGTCTACTTCCCCGCGGGCTACTACCGGATCGGTCGCCCGCTGGTCGTCGACCGCCAGGACGGGAAGATCGAGCTGCTCGGCGAGAGCGAGCACACCACCACCATCAGGTTCTTCGGGGGACACGGTCCCGCACTGTGCATCTCGTCGAAGTCGCTCGGGCATCTGCCCACAGGGGACGCCCTGCTCGCCGGGAACGGCAGGGCCGGTGCCCTCAGCGCGGGCAACAGGAGCACCATCAACCTCCGCGACAGCCCGGCGCTCGACATGGACGGCGCGCCGTCGTTCTCGGTCTCATGCACGGTGCGGCCCGAGGTGCTTCCGGGGCTCGGGGGCAGTGAGCCGGTCATCTCGAGTTCGGGCCGACGGCTGGACAGCGAGCCGGCGACCTGCGCGTTCGGCATCTTCCTCAGCGACTCGACGACAGGACAGATCAAGGTCACCGCCACCGCCAGGCTCAACGGCGTGGATTACCCCATCACTCATCCCGACAGCTTCCCGGTCGGGCAGACGTTCCATCTCTCCCTTGTCTGGGACGGGAAGCATCTCGATCTCTACGCCGGGCCGCCCGGGACGGTACTGACACCCGCGGAGCCACGGGAGGGGCAGCGTCCTCCTGTCGGCGCGAAGCTGACCCAGCCCGTCGAGGAAGGGGTCTACCTCGGCGCCAGGAGCCAGCAGCGCTGGCCGGAGTACTACGACCTCACCCGTCCGTTCACCGGCCGCGTCGACTCCGTCCGGATCAGCGACTTCGTGGTCGACCGGAACGCGGACACGCGCGCACTGACCGCGCCCACGGCGAAGTTCCCCGCCGACTTCGCCACCAACGTCAGGCCGGACCCGGCCCACGCGGACAAGCGCCTGGTCACCCGCATGCTGATCAACTTCGACCGCGACGTCGACGCCTTCACCGTCGGATCGACCTGGGTACGCGCGACCGCGGACCCCGCCCCGGTCTACCTGATGTACCAGTGGAGCGGACCGCCCACCGGGGCCGCGCTCACCACGGTCCGACGCCTTGAGTTCCAGTGCCCCCTCGGCACGGGGATTCACGCGCAGCTCACGACCAGCTCGGTCTTCAGCCATATCCGCGCCACCGCGGTACGCGACGGGGTGCGGCTGCGGAACAACTCGTATCTCTGCGAGATCGAACATCTCTACATCAACGCCACCAGGCTCGGCCTCACGCTCGGCGGCAGCGCGCTGGCCAGGATCAACCGCTTGCAAGTCATCGGGACCCAGTACGACTTCGTGGCGACCGACGTCGTCGGCGTCACCGCTCGCGACTGGTACATCGGCAGCTACCGCTCCATCGTGCCGCTCCTGCTGACCACGGCGGCGCCGTACGGCACCTTCCACGGCATCGGCGTGACCATCACGTCGGAGGGGACCCAGGGTTTCCCGGAGACGTGGCAGGCCGCGGTGGCGACCTCCGATCTGCACCATTTCGTGCTGGAGAGCTCGGTGCTGGAGACCGGCTTCCTCAAGAACAGCGACTGCCCACCAGTGATCATCGACAACTCCCGGCTCCTCGTCGCCCAGAAGCCGCCCAAGCCCCCCCTGGAGATCCCCACCGCGTCGACGTTCGTGAACTGCGAGTTCCGCCCGAGCGAGAGCACACGCGCGAACATCGTGTTCTCCGGCCTCCGGGGGCCGACACCGGTCCGGATCATCGGCAGCACCACGAACCCCGAGAAGCCCTGGACGCTGCCCCAGGACGAGAACATGGTGTCCCACCTCGGTGGCTGCGTGTCCACGACGGACCGGGGGCAGACGCAGTGGCAAGGCGGGCGGGACTGGGTGTTCGCCCTCGACGCGGCGACGGGGCGGATCGGGGCCCGCGAGCGCGAGACCCAGGGCAGCGGCGTCGCCGCGGCCAGTCCGGTCCGGCTCGCCGGGGTGCCTCTGGCGGCCGGAGCGAGCCGCTACCGGGCCGAGGTCATGGCGACCGACGCGACAGGCCGGGCCGCGACATGGGTCGTCGAACAGGGCCTGAGCAACATCGGCGGCACGGTCACCCCGTGGGCGCCGAAGACCCGCGTGCTCGACTCCTTCGGAACCGCGGAGGGTTCGGTCCCGGCCGGGTGGAACCCGCCACAGATCGTCCCGTTGGACTCGAACGCCGTCGTCGAGTGCTCGGCGCCGCAAGGGCTGAGGCTGGCCTACACGGTCAAGCTCCAGGCGGTCGAAGGACTGGGAGCTTCCTGACTGGCCGGCCGGGTGAGTTCGATGTCCGTGAACCCCGCTGCCGTCAGCTGTCCGAGCGACTGCTACTGGCCGGGCTCGGCCAGCCTCTGCGGTCACGAGCCGCAGCACCACCACGGCTTTTCGTTGACCTTGGCGAGGATGACGGCGGCGGCCTACCTCTGCGGCGCCGAACCGCAGCACCGTCACGGCTGCTGGAACAGTCCGACCGAGTCGCCAGAACCGTGACTGCTTCTGTGATCCGGTGGTACATGCATCTGTGGAGCAGGCGGACGGCAACATAGCGGAGGATCCCCGGCAGAGACTCTTTTGCCCGATTCGGTGGTGTGTTCCGCTCAACCAGCCGGACCGTCATTGTGGTGGTAGATGCGGGGAGGTCAGGAGGTCGAGGTGTCCATGTGTCCGTGCCCCGTCCCCGCCGTGCCCCGAGGCCACCGCGCGGGTGGCCCGCATGGCGTTCCGTAAGGACTGCCTAGCCATGCGGCTACGCGATGAAGTCGGCGTGCTCTTCGAGGACGAGCAGTTCGTCGAGGCATTCCCCAGCCGTGGCGGCCCCGGCCTGTCTCCCGGCATGCTGGCCTTGGTCTCGGTGCTGCAGTACGCCGAGAACCTGACCGACCGGCAGGCTGCCGAGCAGGTCAAAGGCCGGATCGACTGGAAGTACGCCCTGTCGCTGGAGCTGGAAGACCCCGGCTTCGACTTCTCAGTGCTGTGCGGATTCCGGGCCCGTCTGATCGAGCGTGGTCTGGAGGAGAAGATCCTCGACATCCTCCTGCAACGCGCGAGGGAATTGGACCTGCCTGGCTGGCCCAGGTGGTGCCCCGGCCCTGGTTCGAACGCTACGGCGGCCGCGTCGACGCCTATCGGCTGCCCTGCGGGGAAGGTGCCCGCCGGGACTATCTGATCACGGTGGGGCAGGACGGGTGCGCCCTGTTGGAAGCCGTCTGGGCGCCCGAGGCGCCGGTCTGGCTGCGGCAGTTGCCCGCCATCGAGGTCCTGCGCCAGATCTGGGTGCAGCGATACCACCGAGATCAGGACAGGGGGGTGCGTCCGCGGGAGACCAAGGACAAAGACCTGCCGCCCGGCAAACCCCTGGTCTACTCGCCCTACGATCCCGAGGCCCGTTACTCGGTCAAACGCGGCTACGAGTACATCGGCTACAAGGTTCACCGCCGTAAAGCCCGGCGAACACCTCGTCGATGCCGGATACACCAGCGCCGAGCACCTGGTCTCCGCCCGCGCCGAGGGAATCGACCTGGTGGGACCACTGCGGTGGGAGAAGCGCACCTGTAGTCCGCCGGAGCGGCCAGTGGTGCTGTGTGCGTAGACACGGCATCCGTACCTGTCCGCGGACGGGAGGTGGCAGGCGGCGCGGCCGAGCGGGCCGCGGCGCTGTTCCGTGTGCTGACGCCCGGCATCGTCGAGGTGTCCGACCTGGAGACGGCGGAGCTCGCCAAGCTCGCCTGCAACGCCTACCGCTACTCGGTCTTCGCCTTCGCCAACGAACTCGCCCGGCTCTGCCGGAGCGTGGGGGCGAGCGCCCGGGAGGTGCGTGACGCCGCGGCGGCCGGGTACGACCGCGCGGCGATGCCCTTCGCCGGGCCGGTCGGCGGATCCTGCCTCCCCAAGGACACGGCCATCCTCTCCCGGGCTTTCCTGGCGCACGGGGCACCGGCCTCCGAGCTCCTGAACGGTGTCCGCACGGCCCATCGCGGGACCGCGGCGCAGGTCGCCGACGAGCAACTCCGCGCGCTGCACGGCGACATGACGGACCGTTCGCACGACCCGACCGTGCCGGAACACAGGCAACGAGCCCTCGGCTACCAGCCGTGCGCGGAGGCCAAGGAGGCCGTCTAGGGCGCCAACCTGGTCATCATCGGCACCAATCACCGGGCGTACGCCGACCTTTCCCTGCAGTGGCTCACCGAGCGGATGGCGGGCCCCGGCCTCGTCCACGACGCATGGGTCCTGCACGCCGGGGCGGGCGCCCAGCTGAGCGGGCCGGTGCGGTATCTCGCCTTCGGCCAGGGCCAGTTGGCCGCCCCGCGTGGGGCGGACCGGCTCCCGGTGCGCGTCCGATCGGCGTCAATCTTCAGAAATACGTCGCCGACCACCGGTCAAGCACACTGCCAAGATGCCGGTCGGCTTCGGTGACTACCGGCTCGCGGGCAAGGGCGACAAGTCGCTGTGGGCGGCGACGCGCGGGGGCGGCAATCTCGACCCGGCCAAGGAGACAGCTCACGCGGCATACGTGTGCCCGGGCGGCTTGCGTCTGGGGCAACAGCACGGCCACCGTCTTGCCCAGCCGGTGATGGTGCAGAGATGGCCTCGGCCGGGACCTTTCGGGCGGCTGACGGCTCCGGGTCCCCGACGTACGATGCGACGTCATGAAGATCCTCAGCGTCAACGTCGGGCGGGCCGAGCGGGTCGACTACACCGATGCCCCGTCCGGGACCACGGGCATCGACAAGCGGCCGGTCGACGGTCCGGTACGGGTGGAGCGACCCGGCCCCGCGGGTGTCGGCGCGAGCGGGGTATCCGGGGACACGGTGTGCGACCTGCGTTTCCACGGCGGCGACGATCGCGCGGTCTACGCCTTCGCGCGGGAGGATCTGGACGGCTGGGAGCGGGAGTTGGGCCGCGAGCTCTCTCCCGGCGCGTTCGGCGAGAACCTCACCACGCTCGGTGTCGACCTGCGCGACGCCCTGGTCGGCGAGCGCTGGCGCATCGGCAGCGAGGCCGTGCTCGAAGTGACCGGAGGGCGCCTTCCGTGCCGCACCTTCGGTGCCTGGCTCGGGGAGCGGCGGTGGCTGCCGCGCTTCACCCGCGCCGCGTCCCCGGGGGCGATGTTGCGTGTGATCGCGCCCGGTGAGGTCGGGGCAGGGGACTCGGTCTCAGTGGTGTGCCGTCCTTCTCATGGGGTCACCGTCTCCCGCCTCTTCCGTGCCCTCACGGTGGAGCGCACGGAGCTGCCCGGTGTGCTGGTGGCCGCCGAGTGGATGGAGCGGGAGCAGTTGGAGATCGCTCGCGCGTACACGGATAAGTACGGGTCCTGACGACCCGCTGTTTTCCTGCCCTTCTCGGATCGGATTTCGGCCAGGCGGAGGTGGCGTACCTGTGGCGTACCCAGGTGTCGGCCGGTCGGATTTCGAATTTCACCGCAAAAAACCCCGGTAATTGATAACCGTCTTCATTGCAGCCTTTGAAATCGCGTGATCCATGCGCTTCACTTTGCTTGTCCACGACCCGCGGAGTGATGGGAATTCGATGAATCATCGTCGTCAGCATGCCGACGGCACAGTGGCGAACGGAAGCGGTGACCATCGTGACCACGCGCATGCACACGGCCACGAGCACGGGCACAGCCATGCCGGGCACAGTCACGCCGGGCACAGCCACGCGGTGGCCGAGGACGCGGACCGTAAATGGTTATCGCTCTCGCTCGCCCTGATCGTCGGCTACATGGCGGTGGAAGTCGTCGTCGCTTTCGCCGCGGATTCAATGGCCCTGCTGGCGGACGCGGCGCACATGCTTTCGGACGCGGGTGCGATCGCACTCGCCCTGTGGGCGATGCAGCTCGCGAGCCGCCCGGTACGCGGCCGCTTCACCTACGGCTTCAAGCGCGCGGAGATCCTCTCGGCCCAGGCCAACGGGCTCACCTTGCTGCTGCTCTCGGCGTGGCTGACGTACGAGAACATCGACCGGCTGCTTGACCCGCCGGAGGTCGGCGGGGGCCTCGTCCTGGTGACCGCGCTGGCGGGGGTGGCGGTGAACATCGCCGCCGCCTGGTGCATGTCGAAGGCCAACCGGTCGTCACTGAATGTCGAGGGCGCCTTCCAGCACATCCTCACCGACCTCTACGGCTTCATCGCGACCGCTGTGTCCGGTGCCGTCGTGATGACGACCGGCTTCGCCAGGGCAGACTCCATCGCCTCCATGATCGTGGTCGTGCTCATGGTCCGCTCGGGAGTCTCGCTGGTGCGGGCCTCGGGACGGATCTTCCTGGAGGCCGCGCCCGCCGACCTGGACCCCGGCGACGTGGGCAGGGGAATGGTCGGCCTTGACGGCGTCGTCGAGGTCCATGACCTGCACATCTGGGAGATCACCTCCGGTCAGCCCGTCCTCTCGGCCCATGTGCTGGTCGAACCCGGCGGCGACTGTCACGCGGTACGCAAGAGCATCCAGGCCCGGCTGCGCGAGGACCACGGCATCACGCACGCCACGCTTGAGGTGGACCACGCCTCGGAGCGGCCCGCCGCCGACGCGGAGGCCCGGCACTGCGAGGAACCGCACGGCACGGTGCTGCGCAAGGAATCCCCGGTCCACTGATTCTCCCCGATCCGGACCGCCCCGGCCATCCCCCGACGGGGCGGTCCATCCTTCGCCCCCTCAGCCGTGTCCGTACGGCTCAGGGGGCCACGGGCTTCTCGTCGAGCGGTGCCCCGGCCGCGGGGCGTGCGGGCGTGCCCGATCCCCAACGGCGCGTCGCGGGCCGTTCCACCAGGACGTTCACCGCCCACGAGGCCAGCAGGGAGAGTCCGAAAATGAGCACGGCGGAACCGGCCTGTACCGCCCCGGATGCCGTGTGTTCCTCGTCGATCAGACGGTAGACGTGCGTCAGTACGAGCATGTGGACCATGTAGAACGCGAACGAGATGTCCCCGAGCCACACCATGGGCCGTGACCGGACCGGCGAGCGCGAACCGCGGATGTCGGCCCCCGCGCCCGCGAGCACAAGCAGCGACATCGGGACGACGAGGACCGCGGATATCGCGTAGAGGAACGGCACCTGGAGTGCGAGGGGATAGCCGATCGCGAGTGCCGGCAGGGCGTGCCGGAAGCGGACCGCCACGCGGGTGCCCTCCAGGACCGCACGGGCCAGCAGGATGCCGAGCACGAATTCGAGCAGCCGCGTGAGCGGGAAGGTGTAGATGAACCAGTACTGGTGCAGCGTCACCGGGAACGTGAAGAACGTGGGCTCGGAGGAGAATGCGACCGTGGCCACCAGCGGCATGGCGACGACCGCGAGGGCGGCGGCGGCCGCACATCCCCACAGCATGCGGGCGGGTATCCGGCGGACGAGATGGATGAGCAGCGGGAAGGCGAGGTAGAAGAACGCCTCGCAGGACAGCGACCAGGACACTCCGTTGACGCTGTCGTAGACGTCGAACGTGGAGGTCCAGGACTGTACGAGGAGCAGATTGGGAACGGCCTGACGCGCCGCGACCTGGCCGCCCGTCCAGTTGATGAGGACGAGCGCGACGAACCAGGTCACCGCGTGCACCGGGTAGATCTTCGCCGCGCGCCGTCGCCAGAAGGACACCGCCTTGTCGCCGGGCCGCGCGGACCAGGCGAGGACGAACCCGCTGAGCAGGAAGAAGAAGCCGACCCCGGAACGCGCGGTGATCAGCGCGACCATGGCCGGAGTGTTGCCCTCCCACACCCCGTCGAACCAGATCGCCAGGTAGGCGTGGGAGGCGAAGACGGCGAACGCGGCGACGAAGCGAAGGCCGGTCAGCGAGGGCAGTCTCGCGGCGGATGGAAGGAACGGCACAGCCGTTGCCACGGCGTCTCCTGACATGTTCGAAGCGTCAAAACGCGCCGAACGTATCAACGGACATGGCCGGATGTATGCCACCCCGGGATGGCACCGTGCCGTCCAACCCCGGTTGCACAAGGACCTCTTGGGGCGGGGCGCGGTCCGTGCCCCGCAGGCCTCAGACGCCTGCGAGGCGCAGCAGCGAGGCCTCTTCCACGGGCGTCATGCCCGCCACCGGGGGAGTGCCCGCGCCGCGTTCGAGGCGGTCGCGCAGCACCGCCTGCGCGGTCTCGGCGACCGTCCTGACGCGCAGCCCGGCGTCGAAGGACGACGTGACGTCACGGGCGAGCGCGCCATGCAGCTCGCGGGGCGGCCACAGCGGCATCGAGGGGCGCCCCGTCCACGGCCGCACTCCGGCGTCCCGCAGCACGTCCTCGGGCACCGGCACGAGTTCCAGACTGCTGTGCCCCACGGCGTCGGCGACCTCGTGGAGCAGGGACTCCAGGGGCACCGGCGGCCCGGCCGCGTCGTACACCCCGGACGCACGCGCCGCCGCCCGGTCCAGGATCCAGGCGGCGAGGTCCCGCACGTCGACGCACTGCGCGGGCAGGGCGAGACCGTCGGCGCCGAGCGCCGGCGGCACGGCGGTGGTGCGGCCGCGCGCCATGCGCAGCGGCCAGTAGCCGAAGGGCCCGACGTCGTCGCCGGGGCCCACGACCAGGCCGGGGCGGACCACGAAGGCCGCGTCGTCGGTGGCTTCGCGCACGGCCTGCTCGCAGGCGAGCTTCACCCCGCCGTACGTCGCCTGGGAGGGCTCCGGGTCCACGGCGGGGTCATACGCGCCGACGTCGGACAGGGCGGGGCGCAGCCGTGCGGTGCGGGCGGTCTGGCCCCGGGTGTAGGTGTCGGCGTACACGCTGATCGAGGAGACGAACGTCCAGTGGTCGGCGCTCACGTCGCGCAGCGCCCTGCGGACCCAGGGCAGGGCGAGCGTCGCGGTCTCGACGACCGCGTCGAAGCGGGCGCCGCGCAGCGGGGCCAGGCCCTCCGGCGCGTTGCGGTCGGCCCGGAGGAGCCGTGCCCCGGCGGGTGGCCGCGCGCCGCCGGTGCCGCGGGCGACGCAGGTGACGTCGTGGCCGCGTGCGACGGCCTCCGCCGCCACGGCTCCGGACACGAAGCCGGTACCGCCGAGGACCAGCAGGCGCAGCGGACCTGTGGGGAGACTGGGGGACATCGCGGGGCTCCTGGCGGACGGTCGTACGTCGGGTGGGGACGGGCGAGGGGCGGCCCCGGAACCGGGACCGCCCCCCACGTCAGGCCGGTTCGGGCGCCGCCTTGTCGTCCTCCTTGGCGGGTTCGGGGGCGCCGGTGAGCAGGTCCTTCTTGCGAACGAGGGTGAGCGCGACGGCCGCCGTGCCGACGCAGACCACCGCGGCCCACATCATCACGGACGAGGCACCGTCGGCGATGGCGGACTCCAGGGTGCTCCGCGCCTGCCCTGCGAGGTCGTCGGGGACGTGCTTCAGGGCCCGCGAGATGTCGCCCTGGGCCGCTGCGGAGACCACGGCGTCATGGTCGGCCGAGCCCGTACGCAGACCAGTGCTCGCCTGGTCCTCGATCCGGCTGCGGAACAGGACGCCGAAGATGGCGGCGCCGATGCCGGCCCCGAACATGAACAGGCTGTTGATCGCGCCGGATGCCATGCCCGCGCGCGCCTTGGGCACCACGTTGACCGCGAGCGACATGGACGGGCTGCCGGCGAGACCGCCGCCCACTCCCCACAGCAGGAGGCCGGGCAGGGCCAGCCAGATCGCCCGGTCCAGGTCGAAGGACCAGGACATGGCGAGCCCGCCGAGGGCCAGGATGCCGAAGCCGGCGCCGATGATGTGCGAGGGGGAGTACTTGGCCTGCAGCTTGCCCGCGACCAGGCCCATGCCGAGCTGCGGCGCGAAGATGGCCATCATCATCAGGCCGGTCTCCAGCGGGCTCAGCCCCCGGGCGCTCTGGAAGTACAGGATGTAGTACACCGAGCCGCCGATGGTGGCGAAGCGGGAGAAGAAGGCGATCAGGGTGGCCGCCACGAAGGTCGGCACCTTGAACAGGGTCAGGTCCAGGGTCGGCGCGGCGACCCGCCGCTCCAGGACCAGGAAGCCGGCGAGGAGCGCGGCGGAGACACCGAGTTGGACGAGAGTGGTCGCCGAGCCCCAGCCCTGGTCCTCGCCCCGGGTGAGCGCGAAGTTGACCAGGCCGAGGGTGAGGACCAGCAGAGCGGCGCCCGTCCAGTCGATGCCGGCGAGCGAGCTGCGCGGGGGGTCCAGGGGCAGCCGGGTACGGCAGAGGAACAGTGCCACCACGCCGATCGGCACGTTGATCAGGAAGAGGTAGCGCCACTCGGTGAGGTCCACGAGGAGACCGCCGATGACCGGGGCGACGGCACCGCAGGCCCCGAGCGTGGTGCCCCAGACCGCGATGGCCATGTTCCGGGCCTGGCCGTCGTAGACCTGGGCGATCAGGGGCATCGCGTTGGCGAGCACGAAGGCGGCGCCCATGCCCTGAACACAGCGCGCGATGTCGAGCGAGATGGCGTTCGGCGCGAGGCCGCAGGCCAGCGACGACAGGGTGAACAGGGCGATGCCGCCCATGAACATCGACCGTCGGCCGAGCCGGTCCGACAGGGAGCCCGCCGCCTGTTGGAAGGCGCCGAAGGTGACCGTGTAGCCGATGATGATCCACTGCAGGGCGGCGAGCGAGCCCCCGAGGTCCGACTGGATCTCGGGTAACGCTACGGAAACGATGGTGATATCGATAACCAATAGCGCCGACGCTACGACGGTAATAATCAGGACGATACGAGCCTGGGGGCTCGTCGTGGTATCCGTGGCGCTCACGAATTCCTCTTCCGAAGGCGTGGTGCGGCGGCCCCGTCCAACCGTGCGCGGTGCATTGAAAATCGTTTCCGATTCAATTCCGGAGTGGTGCCGCCATTCAGGGTAAGGCTTACCTTACCGCGCATGGTTGCGTGAGTGTAGCACTCGTTTTCCGGCGCTTTGAAGTGCGTATCGGAATGAAATGGTTTCCCCTTGTGTGCTGAAATTGTGCAGGCCATCTGTCAGTCCACGGTGGCGGGCAGCGCCCCGACGTCGACCTTGCCCGTCACCGTGAGCGGGATGGACTCCACCGGCACGAACAGCTCCGGCACCATGTACGACGGCAGCCGGTCCCGCAGGAACCTCCGCACCGAGGCGAAGTCGGCGCTCTCCCCACTCACCACGTAGGCGACCAGGCCGACTTCGTCCGCGCTGCCGGACCGGGCGAGTACCGCCGCGCGCCGGATGCCGGGGTGCTCCATCAGCACCCCCTCGATCTCGCCCGGTTCGATGCGCAGCCCCCGCACCTTCACCTGTTGGTCGGCGCGCCCCAGATAGTCGAGCTCGCCGTCCGGAAGGCGGCGCGCGAGATCACCGGTCCGGTACAGACGCGCACCCGGACGGTCCGAGAACGGGTCGGGGACGAAGCGCTCCGCGGTCAGACCGGGCCGCCCCAGGTACCCCCGCGCGAGGCCGTCGCCGCCCAGATGCAGCTCCCCGGTCTCACCGTCCGCCACCGGGTGCCCCTCGGCGTCCAGAACGTGGGCGGTGGTGCCCGTGATGGGCCGGCCGATCGACGGCTTGTCCGCGTCCCGCCCGACCAGGCTCCAGGTCGAGTACGTGGTGTCCTCGGAGGGCCCGTACAGGTTGTGGACCTGCCGCACCGTACCCGTCGCGTACAACTGGCGGGCCAGCGCGGCGGGCAGCGCCTCGCCGGCCAGATTGACCGTCACCACCGAGGGCGGCAGCGATTCGCAGGACAGCACGTCGAGCAGCAGGCTGGGCACGGTGTTCACCAGTGTCACCGGCCGGTCCGCCGCGGCCACCGGCAGATGGAACACCGTCTCCGCGAGGACCACCGTGCCGCCGGCCGCCAGCGGCGCGAACAGCTCGAAGACCGACAGGTCGAAGCACATGGAGGTGGAGGCCAGCGTGTACCGCAGCTCGTCCGGCGAGAAGAGCTCAAGTGCCCAGTCCAGAAAGGCCGCCGCGCTGCGGTGCTCGACCGCGACGCCCTTGGGCCGGCCGGTGGACCCCGAGGTGTAGAGCGCGTACGCCAGGTGGCTGTCCTTGCCCGTGCTCTCCCCTGACCACGGCCGCGCCGCGGTGATGCGGTCCCAGTCACGGTCGAGCGAGACCACCGTGCACGGGCGGTCCGGCCACTTGTCCCGCAGCGACTCCTCGGTCACGATCAGCCCCGCCCCGCTGTCGCGCAGGATGAACTCCCTGCGCTCCAAGGGGAAGGCGGGGTCGATCGGCACGTACGCCGCCTCCGCCTTCAGGACCGCGAGCATCGCGACCAGCATCCACGGCGAACGCCCGAGGCAGATGCCGACCAGGGTCTCCGGACCGGCGCCGAGGGCGCGCAGATGCCCGGCGAGGAGCCGCGCCGCCTCCTCCAGCTCGCCGTAGCTCAGCCGCTCCCGGCCGGCCACGACCGCCTCCGCGTCCGGCGTCAGCGCCGCCTGCCGGGCGACGCGTTCGTGGATGAGGGGGCGGCGCGCCGCAGCCGCGCTCACAGGCCCGCCCCCGTTCCGGCCGCGGCCCGCCGGGCCGACAGCTCGCGCTCGACCGCCTCGGGCGACATCCGGGCGACCCGCAGGTGCACGTGGGCCATGGCCTCGGCCCGGCCCGGCACCTCCTCGGCGGCGACCACGCCCGCCGCGAGCCCGGCCACCGTCGGCGACAGGAAGACGGTCCGCAGCGTCACCGCGTCCGAGGCGAACACCTGACGCAGCCGGGTCACGATCCTGGTGGCCAGGACGGAATCCCCGCCGAGGGCGAAGAAGTTGTCCTGTTCGCCGACCGCCTCCACCTCGAGGACCTGAGCCCACACCTGCGCACACACCTCGGCGACGGCCGAGCGCGGCGCGCCGCCCGCGGTGCGGGAGAGCTCGGGACGCGGCTCGGGCAGCGCCGAACGGTCGACCTTGCCGTTGGCGTTGAGCGGCAGCGCGTCCAGCGTCACGAACACCGACGGCACCAGGTGCGGAGAGAGCCGCGCGCGCAGGTGTTCCCGCAGCGCGGCGTCGCCAGGGGCCGCGTTTCCGGCGCCCGCCACGACATACCCGATGAGACCCCGGTGCCCCGCGCGGTCCGCGCGCCGCTGTCCGGTCACGACGGCGGCAGCGACGTCCGGGTGGGCGAGCAGCGCGGCCTCCACCTCGCCCGGCTCGATCCGGTGCCCGTTGACCTGGACCTGGAAATCGGCCCGGCCGATGAACTCGATGGTCCCGTCCGGCAGGAAGCGCCCCAGGTCACCGGTCCGGTACAGGCGTTCCCCGGTGCGCGGATGCGTGACGAACGAGGTCGCGGTCCGCTCCGGGTCGCCCCAGTAGCCGCGGGCCACGCCCACTCCCGAGCAGTACATCTCGCCGGTCGCCCAGACGGGACGGTCCCGCATGCGGTCGTCCAGGATGCGGTAGCGGGTGTTGGCGACCGGCGTGCCGTAGGGGATGCTCCGCCGCTCGGGGTCAAGCCGGTCCACGGGGTGCCAGATGTTCCAGAGCGTGGTCTCGGTGGGTCCGCCCACGCTCACCACGCGCACCCCCGACTCCTCGCCGAGGCGGCGCACCGTGGCCACGTTCAGCCAGTCGCCGCCCAGGAAGGCGAGCCGTAGTCCTCTCAACGGGCCTTCCTGCGAGCCCAGATGCTCCACCAGCATCTCCATCATCGCGGGCACCGAGTTCCACACGGTGACGTCGTGTTCGCCCATGAGGTCGGCCCAGTGCGCCGCCTCGCGCCGCTCCGAGGCCCGCGGCACCACCAGCGTGCCGCCCGCGCCGAGCACTCCGAAGAGATCGAACACGGACATGTCGTGGTGCAGCGCGGTCAGTGCGAGGGCCCGGTCATCGGGGCCGATCGCGAAGGTCTCCACGGTCTCACGCAGGGCGTTGACCACGCCCCGGTGCTCGACCATCACGCCCTTGGGCTGCCCGGAGGAGCCCGAGGTGAACAACACATAGGCCAGGTCGGACGGTTCGGCCGAGCGGGTCGGCAGCGCCGGGTCCGCCGCGCGCACGTCCTCGGGCAGCGCGTCCAGGCACAGGACGCGCCGCTCGCCCGCGAGGTGCGCGAGGCCCTGCCGGGTGACGACCAGCTCGGCCCCGCACCGGTCGAGCAGTCCCGCCACGCGCTCTGGTGATGCCTCCGCGTCGAGGGGGAGATAGGGGGCGCCCGCGTACAACACGCCGTAGACGGCGACGACCTGCTCCCAGCCCTTGTCCAGGACCACACCGACCGGCTTGTCCCGTGAGGCGCCGCCCGCCCGCAGCCACGCGGCCACCCGGCAGGCCTCGCGGTGCAGTTCCCCGTAGGTGAGCGTCCGGCCGTCGGCGACGACCGCCACCTGGTCGGGGCGGGTGGCCACCTGGTCGAGGAAGTCGTCCTGCACGAGGCGGTCCGGCAGCGGCCGCAGGCCGCCGTCGCCGAGTTCCCTGCCGCCCGGACCTCGTGGCGCGGGTACCTCCAGCGGCTCCTGCGCGTCCCAGACGGCGGGATCGTCGGCCAGCGTGCTCAGCAGGGAGCTCAGCCCGGTGAAGACCTCGTCCACCATGCCGGGGTCGAACAGGGCCTCGTTCACGTCCCAGTTGACCACCAGGGAGCCGTCCTGCACCTCGGTCAGGAGATCCATCCAGACCTGCGGTGTCTGGGTGATGCCGCCCGTCTGCTGGAGCAGACCGTCCAGGAGCGTGCTCCTGCCACCGCTCAGCGGGACCGCGCTGGTGAACACCACGGGCATCAGCGCCCCGTCGAACCCACCGCGCAGCCGCATGAGTTCACGCAGTAGATGAACGCCGCTGACGTAGGAGTGCGTCAGGTCGCTCCACAGCTGCTCCTGCACGCGGCGCGCCCGGTCGAGGAAGCCGCCGGGCGCGGCGGAGTCCACCTCCACGAGGGCGAACGAGGCGAACTCGCCGACGGTGTCGTCGACATCGGGATGCGCGCCGATCCGGTTCAGGTTGGTGACGTTGAGCGTGAACCGGGACGCCTGTGCCCAGGGCGCCAGGGCCTCGGCGTACACCGCGAGCAGCAGACCCGCCGGTGTCAGCCCCGTCTCGGCGGCCCGGTCGGTGACGCGCTGCCAGCGCTCGGCCGTCAGCCGAACCGACCGCCGGACGAACCGCGGGTGCTCCACCGACTCGGCGGCGCGCACCATGGGCAGCCGGGGCGCGGGCGCGAGATCGAGCAGCCGCCGCTCCCAGTACGCCGCCGAGCGCCGGTGCGCCTCCGTGCCGGAGAGGTCCGCCGTGGCGAGCACGTAGTCCCGGTAGGCCATGGCGGGCGGCGCCGGATCCGCGTCCGCATCCCCGTAGAACAGGGTCAGGTCGTCCCAGAGCACCCGGATGCTGGCGAAGTCGGCGCAGAGCGCGTCGATGCTGAAGTGCACCCGGAACCGGTCGCCGGGCAGCTCGGCCACCACGACGTCGAACAGCGGCCAGACGTCGACGGGACGCACCTCGTGCGAGTAGCGCTCGCGGATCTCATCGAGCCCCCGGCGCACCTTGTCCTCGTCCGCCGTGCGCAGGTCGACGACCGGCATCTCGTACGGTGGCACCGTGTCGAGGACCCGCTGGGTCATCGACTCGGGCAGCACCACCGCGCGCAGCATCGGATGCCGGTCCACCACCCGCTGCCAGGCGGCCCGGAACCGTGGCACATCCAGGTGCTCGCCTTCGAACTCCAGGTACATGTGGGCGGAGACGTTGCCGGACGACAGTGAACCGGTGCGGCCCACGACGTAGGCCTGCTGCTGGTCGGTGAGCCGGAACGGCTCGTGTGCCGCCGCCGGGTCGGGCTGTACCACGGGCAGCGCGGCGCCCTCCCGGCCGTCCGCGGAACCCTCCCGCTCCGACTCGATGGCCCGGCTCAGCTCGGCCACCGTGCGGTGCCGGAAGACGCTGTGCGGGTCGAGGTCCAGGCCGAGCCGCTCGCGCAGCCGGTTCATCACCCGGATCCCGAGCAGCGAGTTGCCGCCCAGCTCGAAGAAGGTGTCGTGCACACCCACCCGGTCCACGCCGAGGAGCTCCGACCACAGGCCGGCCACCAGCTCCTCCAGCTCGGTGCGCGGCGCGCCCGCGCCCGCCGCCGCGGACGGCGCGGTGCCCGGCCGGGGCAGCGCCGCGCGGTCCACCTTGCCGTGCGCGGTCAGCGGCAGTGCCGCCATGACGAGGAGGTGCGCGGGCACCATGTAGTGCGGAAGACGTGCGGCGATGTGCTCGCTCAGTTCCGCCGCCGAAGGCTCGGCGCCCGCGGCGGGGGACACGTACCCGGCGAGCGCCTGGTTGCCCAACTCGCCGTCCTGGCGCGGCAGGGCCACGACCGCCGCGGTGCCGACCGCGGGGTGGGACCGCAGCGCCGTCTCGATCTCGCCCAGCTCTATCCGATGGCCGTCCAGCTTCACCTGGAAGTCCTCGCGGCCGAGGAACTCCACGTTGCCGTCCGGCAGGAACCGGGCCACATCACCGGTGCGGTACAGGCGTTCGCCGGTCACCGGGTGGACGGGGAAGCCGCGGTCCGTGCGCGCGGGGTCGCGCCAGTAACCCAGCGCGAGCCCTGCCCCGCCGATGTACAGATCACCGGGCACGCCCACGGGCCGGGGGCGCAGCGCCGTGTCGAGCACGTGCAGCGTCTGGTTGGGCAGGGGAGTGCCGTACGGGATGCTGGGCCACGCCGGGTCGACCTCGTCCACGTCGTACGTACTGGAGAGGATCGACGCCTCGGTGTTGCCGCCGAGCCCCACGAACCGCACGTCCGGCGCGATGTCCCTGGCCCGCTCGGGCAGGGAGAGCGGGATCCAGTCACCGCCCATGATCAGCAGGCGGAGCGAGGCGACCCACGGCTCGGGGTCGCGCTCCACCTGTTCGCAGAACAACTCGAACAGGGCGGGAGCGCCCAGCCAGGTGGTGACACCCTCCCGGCGCACGAGGTCCAGCCAGTGACCGGGGTTCCGGTCGGTGCCGGCATCCGGCAGGACCAGGGTGGCGCCCGCACACAGCGTGCCGAGCATGTCCCAGATCGACAGGTCGAAGCTCATCGCCGAGAGGCCGATGGCCCGGTCCCGCTCCGTCACGCCGTATCGCTCGATCACATGGACCAGCGTGTTGAGCGCGCCCCGGTGCGGCACCACGACACCCTTGGGCGTGCCCGTGGAACCCGAGGTGAAGAGTATGTAGGCGGGGTCCTCCGGACCCTGCGCGGCCGTCAGCGGGCCGTCGTCGGCATCCGACCACGGCGCGTCGTCGTCCACCGCGAGCACGGTGACGTCCCGCGGCCACTCCCACCGCCCCGCCACCTTGCGCTGGGTGAGGACGAGACGTACGCCGGTCATGTCGAGCAGCCGCTCCCGGCGGTCGGCGGGCAGCCCGGGGTCGAGCGGCATCCAGGGAGCCCCGGACTCCAACACGCCCAGCAGCCCCACGGGTTGCTCCCAGCCGCGCTCCATGCAGATCGCGACCGGCTCTCCGGGACGAGCCCCGAGCTCCCTGAGTCGCCGCCCGATACGACGGGACCGGCTCATCAACTCGCCGTAGGAGATGCGGTGTTCACCCGAGACGATGGCGGTGTGCCCCGGGCGGGGCTCGGCTGCGCGGGCCACGGCCTCCTGCAGCAGTCCTTCGGGCAGCGGCGCCGCGGTCGCGTTGACCTGCGCACGCTGCCTCTCCTGCGCGCCGGGCAGCCGCACCGGTGAGAGTGCCGCCGTCCAGGCCGGGGGCCGCCCGGCCAGCGAGGCCAGCAGATCGAGCCAGGACTCCGCCATGTCGGCCACCATGCCGTCGGGCAGCGCGCCGTCGGCATACTCCCACCGGGCCTCGACCCCGCCGTCCGTCGCGGCCACGCGCAGCGCGAGGACCGGTGGCGGCCCCGCGGGCAGTGCCACCGGGTCGGCGCCGAGGGCGTCGGTGAACTCGACGAGAGGACCGCAGTCCGCGTCCATGGCGTCGACCGCCGGGGACAGCGCGGCCGCACGGCCCGCGAACCCTCCGTCCCCGAGCGTGTCCGCCACCAGGACCCGGCATCCGCTCGCCGCGCGTTCCCGCAGCGTGAACCGGGGGTCGCGCGACCACAGGCCGAGGACCTCGGTGAACGCGGTGCGCAGCACGGCGGTGGTGTTCACGCCTGTGGCGCGCGCCCCCTCGGTGACTCCGCGCCACACGCCGGGGTCGACGTGTACGAGATGGTCGGCGCGGGCGCCTTCGGACGGCTGCGGCAGCAGGGGCAGGCGGGGGCCGCGCGGTACCGCGGCGCCGGTGTCACGAGCGAGGCCGGTGCTCATACGGTGTTCTCCGATCGGAAGTCCTGGGCCGCGCGGGGGGCCGGGAGAGTGCCGGGGGGCTGCGGGGTGGGGTCCGGGGGGGGGGGGGCGGGCCCCCCGCCCCCGGGGGGGCCCAAACGGGGGGTGGGGGGGGGGGGCCCCCCCCGGCGGGTAAAAAAAAAAAAAAAAACACCAAAAAAAAAACAAAA
>NZ_JBHVZA010000018.1:0-30250 GCF_042880275.1 Streptomyces sp. NPDC058308 | reverse complement strand
GGCGGGTGGTGGGGCGCGGGGGGGGCGGGGGGGGGGGGGGGGCGGGGGGGGGGGGGGGGGGGGGGGGGGGGGGGGGGGGCGGGCCGCCGCCCCCCGACGAGGTGGTCCACATAGCGGTCGAGGAGCGGTCCGTCCACGGCCGGGCAGCTCACCCCCGACCCGTTGAGCGCGTCGAGCGTGCCGGAGACGTCCAGGCGCAGGCTGCCGAAGCCGGGCATGCCGTGCGAGGCCCCGGCGAGCGCCGCCACCGGCGCCGAACCCTCGTCACCGCCCGCGTCCAGGACGTCCTGGGACACCAGCCGGGCCCAGCGGTCCGCGTCGGTCCACGCCAGCCGGTACCCGGCCGCCCGCAGCCGGGTCACGACGGTGTCGAGCCGGGTCCGTGCCGGATTGGCGAGATGATAGGTGCGGCCCAACGCCCCGGGGCTGAGCGACAGTTCGGTGAGCGCGGCGGTGGCGAAGTCGACGGGCACCAGGTCGAAGTCGGCGTCCGCCCCGAAGTCGGGCACCGCGCCCAGTTCGACGCAGGCGCCGATGAACCGCCAGAACGCCGACTCGGGGTCTCCGCTGCCGGTCGCCGAGTCGCCGCCGAGCCGCCCCGGCCGGTACACGGAGACCGGTACGCCGCGCCGCCTGCCCTCGTCGACCAGTTCCTCGGCCACCCAACGGCTGCGCACATAGCCGGAGGGCAGGACCGCTTCCGCGGGCACCCTGCCGTCCGGGCGCAGGAGGCCCGGCTCGGCGCCGCGCTCGAAGAGCACGCCGGGCGAGGAGACGTAGTGCACCGGCTTGATCCTGGTGCGCGCGGCGAGCCTGAGGACCTCCGCGGTGCCGCCCGCGTTGGCCGCCTTCAACTGCCGGTACGGCTGGGCCAGGTTGGCCTCGCAGCCGACGTGGTGAATCGCGTCGACGGTGCCCGCGAGGCGCGCGAACGTCATCGGCGACAGGCCGAGGAGCGGTTCGCGCAGACTGCCCGCGAGGACGGTCACCCGCTCCATGGGCACGACCAGGCGGAAGCGGGCCAGGGCGCGGGCCAGGGTCCGCTCGGCCTCACCGGGCCCCTCGGCGTCCACCAGGACGTGCAGGCGCGCCCCGGTCACCGTCAGGAGTCGGGCCAGCAGGTGCGCGCCGAGAAAGCTGGTCGCGCCGGTCAGGAACAGGTGTTGCGGCGCGGCGACACGCTCCGGGTCCGCGGGGGCGCCGGCACAGACGATGTCCTCGGCCAGGACGGCGTCGGCGCGCAGCACCGCCGCGTCCGCGTCGGCCGCCTCCTCCCGCGCGGCCCCGGAGTCCCCGGCGACGCGCGCCCGGTCGAACACGGCGGCCAGCTCGGTCACCGTGGGCGCGTCGAAGAACACCTGGACGGGCAGGTCCACGCCGAGCCGCTCGCGCAGCCGCAGCAGGACCCGTACGGCCCGCAGTGAATGCCCGCCCGCCTCGAAGAAGTCCTCGTCGGGGTCCACCTCACGCAGGCCGAGCACCTCCCGCCAGACGGCCGCGACCTCCCGTTCCGTGGCGGTGAGCGCCACGTCGCCGTCCACGGTCGGGACGGTCGCCTCGTCGGCGTCCGGGACCGCCGGCGCGGAGAACGCCTCAGGCACCTGCTCCGGCGCGGCGCCGAGGAGGCCGAGTCCGGCAACCGGCACGTCGGGCGCGTCGAGCACGGCGGTGAACAGCCGCTGCAGGTCCTCGGTGAACCGGTCGACGGACGCCGGGTCGAACAGGTCGACGCTGCCGCGCACCCCGCCCTCGATGCGTCCGTCGGTCTCCCAGTAGTGCAGCACCAGGTCGAACTCGGAGGTGTCGAGCCCGAAGTCGAAGGCCGCGACCTCCAGGTCACCCATCCGCGCGGCCCCGGCCGGGTTCTCGCCCACCACGGCCGCCTGGAACAGCGGGTTGTCCCCACCGTTGCGTCCCGGACGCAGCTCGGCGGCGACCACCTCGATCGGGGTGTCGCGGTGCGCGTACGCCTCCAGGCAGGTCTGCCGCACCCGCTCGAGGACCTGCGCGAAGGTGAGTCCGGCCGGCAGGTCGAAGCGGAGCGCCAGGGTGTTGGCGAAGAAGCCGATGAGGTTCTCCACCTCGGGCTGGTCGCGGCCGTGGACCACCGAGCCGGTGACGATGTCCTCGTCGCCCGAACGCAGGTGCACCAGGGTGTTGAAGCCGGCGAGCAGCGTCATGAAGAGGGTCGCCTGGTGCTCGCGGGCCAGTGCGCGCAGCCGCGTCGCCACCGGCTCGTCGAGCGTGAAGGCCCGGCTGACGGCGCGCAGACTGGTGCGGCCGCGGCGCGGCCGGTCGGTGAGCCGGTCCAGGGTGGGCAGCGGTTCGCGCAGCGCGCGGCTCCAGTGTGCGAGGCGCCGCTCCAGCTCCGGGCCGCGCAGCAGGTCGCGCTGCCACTGGGCGAAGTCCGGGTAGCCCACCGGAAGTTCGGGCAGAGTGCTCGGCGCCACCCCATCGATCCGGGCGGCGTAGCAGGCGAACAGCTCCCGGAAGAGGATGCCCATCGACATGCCGTCGCCCACGAGATGGTGCATGGTCACCATCAGGACGTGGTCGTCGGGGCCGAGCGAGGTCAGCAGGAAGCGGATGAGAGGGCCCCGCGTGAGGTCGAACGGCCGGTCGGAGTCCTGTCGCAGGAGCTCGACCGTCTCCTCCTCGCCCCGCACCCGCCTGTCCACGTCGAACGCGAGCAGCTGTTCCGCGAGGACGACCTGGCGGGGCTCGCCCGCGTGCACGTGGAAGACGGTGCGCAGCGCCTCATGACGGTGCACGACCTGCTCCAGGGCGTGCCGCAGGGCGTTCTCGTCGAGCGGGCCGCGGACCCGGATCGCCTCCACCATATGGTGGTACGAGCTCTCCGGGTGCAGCTGGGCGAGGAACCACAGGCGTTCCTGCGCGAAGGACAGGTCGGCCGTGCCGAGGCCCCGGCGGGGGATCTGCGGCGCTTGTGGCCGGGCACCGCCGGTCAGCCACTTCTCCATCAGCCGCTGCTTCGTCGAGGACAGCTCGGCGTCGTCCGCGCGGGGACCGGGTGGGACCATGAGGGCGTCAACCTTCGCTCGTGCCCGATGGTGGGCGCTGGGATGTTCTGGTGTGCCGCCGGACGGCCCCGGCGTCACTCGCCGAGCAGCCGGGCGGCGTCCTCGTCGGACATGCCGAGCAACTTCTCGTGCAGCCGCCGCTCCACGGCTTCGGCCGTCTGGGCGACGGTCTGCGCCTGCGAGAGCAGATCGGTGACGGTGAGGGCGACCGGCAGCAGCGTCTGGAGCCGGGCGACCACCTGCGCCGCGAGCAGAGAGTGCCCGCCCAGGTCGAAGAAGTTGTCGTGCGCCCCGACCGGCGTGACGCCCATGACGTCCTGCCAGACCTCGGCGACCGTCTCCTCAAGAGGTGTACGGGGCGCGGTGTAGGCGGTGGGCAGCTCGGGCCGCTCGTACCGGGTGAGACGGGGCTCCTCCTGCGGCGCGTCGGCGGGAACGGAGGCACGGGCGACGGGCGCGGCCGCGCCGCCGGTGGGCACGTCCACGAAGTAGCGCTGCCGCTCGAAGGGGTAGGTAGGCAGGGCCACTCGGCGCCGCGGTACGTCCCCGCCGAGCGCGCCGAGGTCCACCGGCACGCCGCGCACCCAGAGCTGCGCCACGGCGTCCAGCAGGGGAGCGGCGTCACGCGCGTCGGGGTCGGAACCGAGCGTGGCCACCACCGGAGCACCGCCCGGCCCGGTGCCGCGCCCGGCGAGGGCCCGCAGCGTGTTGCCGGGGCCGACCTCCAACAGGGTCCGGGCGGACGCGTCGCGCAGGGCGCCGAGCCCCGCCCCGAACAGCACGGGCTCACGCAACTGCCGTCCCCAGTAAGCGGGATCGGTGGCCTGTTCCGGGGTGATCCACGTGCCGGTCACGTTCGACAGGTACGGCACCTCCGGGGCGTCGAGCCGCACCCCGGCCATCGCCTCGGTGAACGGCTCCACGGCGGAGGCCATCAGCGCCGAGTGGAAGGCGTGCGAGGTCCGCAGTGCGGTGACGCGGTGCCCGGCGGCGGTGAGCCGGCCGGTCAGTTCCTCGACGGCCGGGACGGGACCCGAGACCACGGTCTGCTCCGGGGCGTTGACGGCCGCCACGGTCACCTCGCCCGCGGGGTCGAGCAGTTCACGTACCCGCTCGGCGGCCAGCGGTACGGAGGCCATGGCGCCCGGCGGGCAGTCCTGGAGCAGCCGGCCCCGCAGCGCGACCATGCGCAGCGCGTCCGGCAGCGCGAGGACCCCCGACAGGCAGGCGGCGGTGAACTCACCGATGCTGTGCCCGAGCAATGCCGTGGGGCGCACTCCCCAGGTGCCCAGCAGCCGGGCCAGGGCGTACTGCGTGGTGAACAGGGCGGGCTGGGCGAGCCGTGTTTCGGTGAGACGCTCCGTCGCGCGGGCAAGGGCCCCGGCGTCGTCGGTGGCGGGGTACAGCGCCGCGCGCAGGTCCTCGCCGAGCTCGGGGGCGAGCAGTGCGGCGCATTCGTCGACGACGGCGCGGTACGCCGGCTGCGTCTCGTACAGTCCCCGCCCCATGGCCAGGCGCTGGCTGCCCTGGCCGGGGAAGAGGAACGCCACGTCGGGCGTGGGCCCGGACGGCTCGGTGCGCCCCACGGTGACCGGGGTGACGCCCGTGCCGTCCAGGGCCGTCACCGCCTCGGCACGGTCGCGGCACACCAGCGCCAGGCGGTGGGTGAAGGCCTGCCGTCCGACCCGCAGGGTGTGCGCGGCATCGGCGAGCGCCGGGGCTCCCTCGGCACGCAGAACGTCCGCGAGCGCCGCCCCGGAACGCTGCAGCGCCGCGTCGCCGTGGGCGGAGAGCACCAGGAGCTGGGGGCCTTCGCCGGTGGGGGAGGGGGCCTGCAGCGGCGGCTCCTCCACGACGATGTGGGCGTTGGTGCCGCCCACGCTGAAGGAGCTGATGCCCGCGCGGCGCGCCTCGGTGCCACGCGGCCACGGGGTGGGCTGGGAGCTCACCCGGAACGGGGTGCTCGGGAAGTCGATGTCGGGGTGCGGCACCGCGCAGTTGACGACCGGCGGGATCTCCTCGTGGCGCAGCGAGAGCAGCACCTTGATCAGACCGAGCACGCCGGCCGCCGTGTCCGTGTGGCCGATGTTCGGCTTCAGGGAGCCGAGCGTGCAGTAGCCGCGCTTCTCCGTGCCGAACGCCTCCGTCAGGGCGGCGACCTCCACCCGGTCGCCCAGCGGGGTGCCGGTGCCGTGCGCCTCGACGTACGAGATCGACTCGGCCTCGACGTCGGCGACGGCCAGCGCCTCGGCGATGACCTCGGCCTGGCCGCCCACGCTCGGCGCGGTGAAGCCCACCTTGTGCGCGCCGTCGTTGTTCACGGCCGTGCCGAGCAGTACGCCGAGTACCTGGTCGCCGTCCTCCAGCGCGTCCGAGAGCCGCTTGAGGGCGACCACGCCCGCGCCGTCCCCCGGTACGGTGCCGTTCGCGTCGGCGGCGAAGGCCCGGCAGTGGCCGTCGGGCGAGTTGACGCCCCCTTCGTTGTGCACGTAGCCCGCCTGCTGCGGGAAGTACACGGTGACGCCGCCGGCGAGGGCCAGGTCGCTCTCGCCGCCGAGCAGGCTCTGTACCGCCAGGTGCACCGCCACGAGGGACGACGAGCAGCCCGTGAGGACGCTCATGCTCGGCCCGCGCAGATCGAGACGGTACGACACCCGCGGAGCGAGGAAGTCCTTCTCGTTGCCCAACAACGCCTGGAACTCGCCCACTTCGTGCAAGTAGGCCGGATCCGCCGACAGATGACGCTGCCAGTACGAGGTGGGCCCGCCGCCGCCGAAGACCCCGATCGAACCGGCGAAGGCCGCGGGGTCGTACCCGGCCGACTGGAGGGCCTCCAGGGAGCACTCCAGGAACAGCCGCTGCTGCGGGTCCATCAGCTCGGCCTCGCGCGGGGTGCAGCCGAAGAAGGCGGCGTCGAAGAGTTCCACTCCGTCCAGGACCGGACGGCGACGCACCAGACGGGGGTCGTCCAGGAGCGCGTCCGGCACCCCGGAGGCGCGCAGTTGCTCCTCGGTGAACTCGGTGTGTGCCTCCTTGCCGTCGCGGAGCAGCGTCCAGAACTCCTGCGGCGACGACGCGCCCGGGTAGCGGCCGGAGAAGCCGACGACCGCGATCCGGTCGTCCCCGCGTGCGTCCTGCGCCGCGTGCTCCCCGTGGACGGCGTCGTGGGTATGTGCGTTCACTGAGCCGTCGCCCGCCCGTCCATCTGGCGCCGCAGCGAGGCCGGGCGCATGTCCGTCCAGACCTCTTCGATGCGGCGCAGGCACCCGGCGCGGGTCCCCGTGGTTCCTTCGCGGCGCCAGCCGGGCGGGTCGGCCCGGTCGGCAGGCCACAGCGCGTACTGCTCCTCGTCGTTGACGACGACGCGGTACGCGCTGCCGTCCTGCTCGTCTGTTGCCGGAAGTGTCACCGGGAGTCCTTCGCGAAGTACCGGGCGCCAGCCCGTGGAGCGGCGTGCTGGGGTGGGGCGGGGTCGGCGGGCTCAGACCTGGCTGAGCAGTTCCTCCGAGATCACGGGCTGGTGGTACGTGCAGGTCCCCGAACGCACCATCGAGCCGTGCAGCCGCTCGGCGGGGATGAGCAGCTTGTCGCCCTCGTTCATGGGGATCATCTGGCCCACGTTGTTCCAGAAGTGCATCTGCCCGACCTCCACGACGACCAGCCGGTGGTCGTCGTGCACATGGGTGGTGGAGGTCTCCTCGTGGGACTCGACGAACGTCTCCAGGTCGACCTCGATGCCGTTCGCCGAGATCAGCGCGTCGAGCTTCTCCGCCTTGTCCTTGTACTCGTCGAGCCGGTCCGCCCAGTCCAACTGCACGGCGAGATCCCCGTCGGCCGCCGCGGCGAGCCGCCGCGCGTCCTCGAAGCCCCGGTGGAAGGAGAGCGCGCCGTCCGCGCCGAACCGCTCCACGAGCGGCCCGAGGAGCGCCCCGGTCAGCTCGGCGAGCGCCTCACCGGTCAGCTGCGGAACACCGGTGAAGCAGGCTGCCCCCGCCTCGCCGAACGCCCCCTGGAACACCTCGCCGTACGCGGCAGCGGTGACCGACTCGTCCAGCCGGTGGTGGACCCAGGCGCCCAGGAACTCGCCGAGGCGCGCGTGGTCGCGGGCCACCGAGTGCAGGTGGTTGGCGCCCGCGAGCGACGAACCGAGCAGGAACTGCCAGTAGGCGTACGGCTCCGCGGACAGCTCGGCGCCGGCCAGCAGCGCCTCGTAGTGCGGCAGGCGGTGCGCGCGGTCGCGCAGATCGTCGAGCAGCAGGCCCCGCAGCGCGGGATGCGCGGTGCCGTAGTCGCCGAGCAGGCCCCGGCTCACGGCACTCTGGACCGCGGGCCGCGCCGCGGTCAGCTGCGCCAGGGTGAACGTCGCCGCGTCGGTGCGGTGCCGGCAGGACCTGGCCACGTCGAGGGCCTTGCCGGGGTGGGCCCGCCGCTCCTCCAGGACACCCTGCACATGGCGGACGACGGCGTCGGAGCCGCCCTCGACCGGAGTGTGCAGCTCGCCCAGCCAGTGGAACAGGTGGTGTTCGAGGACCTGGCCCGCCTGGAGCGCGAGGACGCGGTTCTCCACCGACCGGAACGCCTCGGCGTCGTCGGCGCTCGGATGCCCGTCCCCACCGGCCGGCACGAACAGCTGGTCGGCGTCGTGCACGGTGCGCAGCATCCGGTGACCGAGGAGGGCGCTCAGCCGCAGCGCACGGTCGGCGGTCAGCGGCGTGCCGTAGTCGAGGAAACCCAGGTCGTGCGGGCGTACCGGCCGCCGGAAGGGGTTGTCCTCATTGACGAGCTCTTCTGCCGTCGCACTGCGAAAAGGCGTATTCGCTGCGTATCGCCGGACAATTCCATTGGGGTCGTCCGGGGAACTCTTGATACGCGAGACAGGGGACATGAATTCTTTCCCTTTCATCGACGCCGATGGTGGCGCACTGTTCGCACGCGACCTCGAGCGGATACGAAGCTAACAACGGAACTCGACGGAAGTCGTCCAACCAGGGGTGGAAACCCTGTCTACGACCCGCAGTTGAGGTTTCTGGGCAAGCCGTCGGCCCGGTGGTTATGGTGATCGGGCCGGCCGACCCGTGAACCCGACCACGGCCGTGAATGGGGAGTGCACCGATGACCGAGACCGTGACCAGCCCGCCGCCCGGAAGCGAGGACGGAGGCCGGCCATTGCGCGAATGGCTGGCCCGAAACCGCCGGGAGAACCCCGTGCGCTGGGACGAGGCAACGCGCTCCTGCCAGGTATTCGGCTACGCCGAAACCCAGCACATGCTGAAGGACTCGCAGACCTTCTCCTCCGACTTCGGCAGGCTGGTTCCCGCGCCGCAGGGGGAGGCCGCGACCACGGCCGAGGGCCGCCCGGTGCCCAACCTGCTCGAGGGGCACCTGAGCGTCACCGACCCGCCGCGCCACAGCAAGCTGCGCAAGCTCGTCGCCCAGGCGCTCACGCCGCGGGCCGTCCTGGCACTCGAGGGGAAGATCACCGAGATCACCGCGGGACTCCTCGACGCCATGGCGGGCCGCGACGAGGTCGACATGGTCACCGGGTTCTTCAACCCGCTGCCCGTCACTGTCATCGCGGAACTGCTCGGTGTCCCGGCGGCGGACCACGCGATGTTCCGGGGCTGGGCCGACGACCTCGTCGCCGCCAACCACGACGCGAGCGCGGTCGACGCCGAGCGGCTGAAACTGCCCGAGAACATGAACGCGCTGCTGCTGCAGATGCAGGACTACATCCTCGACCACGCCGCTCAGCGGCGCCGCGAGCCGGCCGACGACGTGCTCAGCCGGCTGGTGGCCGCCGAGGTCGACGGTGAACGCCTCAGCGAGTCCGAGGTGTTCACCATCACCCTCATGATGCTGCTTGCCGGACACATCAGCACCACCCTGCTCCTCGGCAACAGCCTGGTGTGTCTCGACGAGAATCCGCAGGCCGCCGCCGCGCTGCGCAAGAATCCCGCGGCCATCCCGGCGGCCCTGGAGGAGGTGCTCCGCTACAGCCCGCCCGCCCCGCTCGCGTACCGGCTGACCACGCGGGACACCACGCTCGGCGGGGTGGACATCCCGGCAGACGTGATGGTGGCGTCGTGGGTGCTCTCGGCCAACCACGACGAGCGGCAGTTCACCGACCCCGACACGTTCGACATCACCCGCAGCCCCAACCCGCACCTGTCCTTCGGCCACGGCATCCACTTCTGCATCGGGGCGCCGCTCGGCCGCATGGAGGCCCGGATCGCGCTGAGGATGCTTCTGGAGCGCTGCGGTGAACTGCGCTTCGCCGAGCCGCCGGTGCCCTACACCTCGCCGACCGTCCTCGGCTCCAAGCGCATGGTGCTGTCGCGCCCGGTGGTCTGACCTGCGGGGACGCGTTCGCCGTCACGGGAGTGGAAGGGGCAGCGATCCCCTCCGGCCGCCGGGGCGTCCGACGAATCGGCCAGGAAGTACTGACGCCACTCCCGGTTGTCGGGGTCGCCGTACGAGCCGAGTTCCTCGGACGCCTCGACGGCGTCGTACCGGCTGAGCCGTTTGCGGATGGTGCGCCGCGCCGCGGCTCCAGGGGCCGTGTCAGCGCCCAACTCCTCGAACACCCAGCGCGGCTGGAAGGTGATGAAGAAGACGGGGCTGTGCCGACTGCGGCGCAGGACGTGCGCGGGAGTGTTGCAGACCACGAAGATCGGGGTGCCGCCGAAACTGAACTCCCACCAGGGGTCGTCCGTGTCGCGGGGCACCTCGGCGGGCCACGGGCTCTCGTCCGTGTCGTGCAGGTGCTGGAGTACCGACCAGAACCTCGCCCGGTACTCCTCCATCGTGCGGGTGCGGCCGTCCGGCCGGAAGAAGACGATGAGTGATGTCTCACGGCCCAGTTTCTGATACCCGGTCAGGTACTCGGTGAGCGTGTCCCCAAGCCCGTCCCAGGTGCTCCGGTCGTCCAGGGACTCCACGAAGCCGAAGCGCAGGCTGTCCCGCTTGGTCCCCGACACCGCGAAAGTGCAGGGGAAGGGCGAAGTGTTGGACAGGAGCGTCTCCTGCAATTCCCGAACGCATTCGGGCCCCCACTCGGGTATTTCGCCGATGACGTTCTCTGCCATGTGAATTCACCCCGACGGTAGCTCTTCCTTACGCTGCCCTGGCCCCGGGCACCGATCGGCGAGGACGCTACCAGCGTCTAGCGGGGCCGGTCTTCCAACTCGAGTAGGCAATCCGCTCTGCAACTGAGTGTGCAAGAAGCGGACATCGTGTAAACCGTGGGATGTAGTGCACCGCTCGGCAGGCAATCGCCTTCCGGTGGACAATGCCGATCGATAGCATGTGGACATCTTCCGGTGTTGATACGGGCGTACCCGAACCACCTTTCCGCATTCCAGTGGCCAACCGCGGTAAATCCGCACTTCTGACGGCATGCCAGTAACGGCACTGCCGTGACCCCCAGAGAAGGAGAATCACATGCCCGCTCTCGACGCGCGGACATCCGAAGCGGCGGCAGCCGCCGAGGAACTGGAGCGAATCCTCGGCACTCACCCCGGCGTCGAGCACTGCACCGTGCTGACCGAGGTGGCGCCGGACGGTGTGCCGGTGCGCACGGCCTATGTGGTCCCCCGCCGCAACGACGTCGTGCGGGACGACGGGGCCGCCCTCGGCCGGCAGTACGTGGCCGAGTGGCAGGGCGTGTACGACCACGTCTACGCCCAGCCGACGTCCGAGGACCCGACGTTCGACATCCGGGGCTGGCTGAGCAGTTACACCGGCGGAGAGCTGAGCGAGGACGACATGCGTGCCTGGCTCGACGGCACGGTGACCCGCATCAAGGGGCTGGGCGCCCGGCGCCTTCTCGAAGTCGGCTGCGGCACAGGCCTGTTGCTCCACCGCCTGGCTCCGGGCACCGAACGCTATCTGGCCAGCGACATCTCGGCGGGCGCGGTGGACCGCATCCGCGGCGCGTTCGGCGGCGAGCTGCCCAAGGGCGTGGAGGTCTTCCAGGCGCCCGCCGACGACATGTCCGCGGTGCCCCCGCGCTCCGTCGACGGTTTCGTCGTGAACTCGGTGTCGCAGTACTTCCCGGACGAGGAGTACCTGGACCGGGTCGTGCGCCAGGCCGTGGACGCGGTGGACGAGGGGGGCTTCCTCTTCATCGGGGACGTGCGTTCGGCGGCGCTGAACCGGGCGTTCGGGGCGGGCCTCGAACTGGCCCGCGCCCCGGAACGGGCGCCGAGCGAGAAGGTGCAGGCCCTCGTCGAGCGCCGCTGCTGCACGGGTACCGAACTCATCATCGACCCCAGCTACTTCACCGCGCTCGTCGGCCGGCTGCCGCGTGTCGCGCACGTGGCGGTGCTGCTGCGGCGGGGGACGCGCCGCACCGAGATGAACCGGTTCCGCTACGACGTGGTGATCCGCCTCGACCGCCTGCCCGCCGGCGAGGCCGTCGTGCCCGAGTGGCGGCCCTGGGAGCGGGACCGCTGGGGCGCGGCCGAACTCCGTCGCCACCTGGAGGACGAGTGCCCCGCGGTGCTCGGGCTGCTCGGCGTGCCCAACGCGCGGGTGCTTGCCGACCACATCGCCGCCGAGCTCCTCGCGCGTCCCGACCGCCCGGCCGTGGCGGCCGACGTGCTCGCCCGGGCCGGCGCCGAAGCCGGCCACGGAGTCGAGCCGGAGGAGATCTGGTCGCTCGGCGACGACCTGCCCTACGCGGTCCGCCTCAGCTGGGCCCGCTCGCTGCCCGACGGGGCCTTCGACGTGAGCCTGGTCCGCATCGACGGCGCGGCGGCGGCACCGGAGGCACGCTTCCCCACGGAGCCCGCTCCGCCGCGCCGGCCCGTCAACCGCCCTTGGTACGGGCGGGTGGAGAACCTGAGCCCGGTCAAGCTGCGTGCCCATGTGCGCGCGCAGGGGGGCGAGTCCGTGCTGCCGGGGCGCTTCGTGCTCCTCGAGTCACTGCCGGACGCGCACGGCGACGCGTCCGCCGAGGACGCGCTCCGCTCGATCCAGTGGGCGTGATCCAGCCACCGCAGTGATGGTTCTCACGTGTAGACCGGGCGTTGGGCCTGTTCAGGCGAAGTGACGGAATAAGGGACGCTCGGTCTAACTTCTTGCTGTATGCACGAGTTGGTCCGGAATGTGATGACTGTAAGGGGCAGGGATTCGGTGGCTGAATAAGAGTAGCTACAAAGTGACGTGATAACAGTTTTCATATCGCAAAAGATGCGTGAGTGCGGAGTTGGAGCGGAACTGGCGGCTCCAGCACCGGCTTCCGCCACTTCGACGGGAGGGAGAATCACGCCAACCTAAAAGCGGAGGAATAGATTCCGCCAAATTTGTGCAACGTTCACTTAGGGTATGGCTCGTAACAGCCCACGTTGTTTGGTGCGTTATCGGCGCGCCGCGGATTGATGACTTGTCTGATGGGGGAACTGGCAATGGGGTGCGTAAGTGCGGTACATACTGCGGGCGGCCTGGAGGGACTGATGTCGGCGCGGCCCAGACTGGGCGCGCGCACCGGCCGTATCAAACTGTTGCTCGGTGACGAACAGCCTTTGGTGCGCCGCGGGCTGCGTGCGCTCTTCGAGAGTGACCCGACGTTCCGGGTCCAGGGCGAGGCGGCCAACGGGACTTCCCTGCTGGAGCTGGCGGGCACCCATCGGCCCGACATGGTGCTGATGGACGCCGACCTGCCGGGCCCGGATCTGCTCGATGTGGTCCGGCGGCTGGTCGGGGACCGCCTCGACGGCCCTACCGGCGTGGTGCTCCTGGCCTCCGAGGGCGGTCTCGCCGACGGGAGCGTGCTGGGGGCGGCCCGCGCGGGTGTGCGCGGCTTCCTCTTCAAACGGGAGTCGTCCGAGATCGTCTCGGGCGTACGGGACGTCGCCCGGGGCGGTGCCGCCATGAGCCCGGGCATCGTAGGCCAGGTCCTTGAGGCGCTGCGGCGGACCCACCGGCTCGACGCGCTTCGCCCCTCCGGTGAACTCTCGCTGCTCACACCCCGTGAGATGCAGATCTTCCAACTCGTCGCCCAGGGGCTTACCAACCAGCAGATCGCGGACGTCCTTGTGCTCTCGGAGGCGACGGTCAAGTCCCACTTCAACCGCATCTGCCGCAAGCTGGCCCTGCGCAACCGGGTCGACGCGGTGATCCTCGCCTACGAGATGGGGGTCGCGGGTGCCGTCGCGGAACCCAGCCCCACAGGCTGACGGCGGGAAGACGGAAGAGCTGGAGCGGGGCGCCAAGAGAGGGCGCCCCGCATCGCCCACTACGCCGTAGGCGCGTCGCAGGGACGCGTCACATGCAACACCCGGGCCACTTCGGCGATCACTTCGGACAGCCGTTCGTGCAGGTAGAAGTGCCCACCGGCAAAGACGCGGGAGCTGAGACCGCCGTCGGTCACCTCACCCCAGCGCAGCATTTCCTCGGGGCGGACATGCGGGTCATCGGTGCCGCAGAAGGTCGACACCGGGGTGCAGATCCGCGCTCCGGGACGGGGCCGATACGTTTCGATCAGGCGGTAGTCGGCCCGAATGCCGGGCAGGAAGAGGGACCGGAAGTCGGCACTGTCGAGGATGTCGCTCGACGTGCCGTCCATCGCGCGCAGATCGTCGATGATGGCGTCGTCCGACAGGAGATGAACCGCGGACGACGGGGCCGCGTGCGGCGCGGGCCGCCCCGATACACACAGGCGGGTGAGCCCGCCCGGACAGGCCCGCTCGATCCGCCGGGCCACTTCGAAGGCGACGGCGGCGCCCATGCTGTGCCCGAACAGCACCAACGGCTGCTCCCGCGACACCGGCAGCACCGCGGCGATCTCGTCCGCGAGTGCCTCGACGCTCGACGCGGGCGGCTCGTCGAACCGGTCCTCACGCCCGGGATAACGCACCGCCAGAACCTCCACCCCCGGTGCGAGTTCCCGGGCCCACCCCTGGTAGGAACTGGCGCCGCCGCCGGCGTGCGGGAAGCACAGCAGACGCGGTGCCCCCGGCGCGGCCGGGTGGCGGCGCACCCACCGCCCGAGACCTGTCATTTCCGCCGTCATGCTCCTTCTCCCGCATGTCTCTTGGCTGTGGCACCCCAAAGGGGCACCGTCTTTCTTCCGGCTCTCCCCGAGTAATTCCCGGCCGTTCGAGGAGCCGCGATCGTACATATGCTCCGGCCTTTCGACAAGGCTGTGGATACGGCGGTACACGAGGCGGAACCACGGTTGGAGGCGTCGATGGCTACCGGAGTTGGACGACGGCCGTGCACCCCGCTGCTACGTTCGGTCCGGGCCGAGGAAGTCGGATACCGGCACCGTCGGAGAACTACGACTTCGGGAATTCGGGGAATGCCTGTCGGGGCACCCGGCTCACTGTTCCGAAGAGAGAAAACAGGGGACCCGCGCAGTGACGAGTACCGAGGACCGCACCGAGATATCCCCCGAGGAACAAAGGCGTGAACTCACCCGGCTGCTCCAGGCGGAGGCGGGACTGCGACGGCCGGATTCCGCCTTCGCCCCCGTTCCCGCCCACGAGCCGGGGAACGACACCGCCGAGTCGGCGCCCGCGCCGCTGACCGCCGCCGAGGAGCGCATGTGGTTCCTGCGGCACCTGCGGCCGGACGACATCGCCTACAACCTGTGCGGGGGCATACGCCTCACCGGTGCCCTCGATCCCGACGCGCTGACCGCCGCCGTCACCGGCCTGGTGGCCGCTCACGACATCCTGCGCACCCTCTACCCGGCCGGGGACGACGGGGCGCCGCTCCGGAAGGTCCTGCCCGCGCCGGACACGGTCCCGCTTGACCTGACGGACCTGGGCGCCCTGCCCCACGACGAGCGCGCACACGCGGCGGACCGCGCCGTCGAGCAGGAGGGGCGCCGGCCTTTCCGGCTCGGCGAGGAGACGCCGCTGCGGCTGCGCCTCCTGCGCTTCACACCGACCGATCACCTGCTCACTCTGACGGTCCACCACATCGCCTTCGACGACACCTCCTGGGGACGGGTCCTCGACGAGCTCGCCGCCCGCTACGCCGTGGCGAGCGGGGCCGAAGGGGCCGTGGCCGCCCGCCCCGGCGTGCAGTACGCCGACGTCGCGCGGTGGGAGCGGGGTCAGCGCGACGCCGGCGCCTGGGACCGGCAACTGGACTACTGGAAGGACCGCCTGGGACAGCGCCCCGCCGCCCTCGCCCTGCCCGCCGACCACCCCCGCCCCGACAGCGGCGGCAGCGACACGGACGGCGTCCGCCGCGACGGGCTCCTCGGTGCCGAGGACAGCCGCGCCGTGCGCGACCTGGCCCGTACGAGCGGGGCCACGCTGTACACCGCGCTCCTCGCCGGCTACCAGGCCGTCCTGCACCGCTGGAGCGGCGAGAGCGACATCGCCGTCGGGTCACCCGTCGTCAATCGCGGCCGGACCGAGTTCGAGGACGTCGTCGGCAACTTCGGCAATACCGTGGTGCTGCGCACCGCTCTCGCCGGCGCGACGTCCTTCCGCGCGCTCCTCGCCCGTACCCGGGACGTCTGCGCCGACGCCTTCGCCCACCAGGACGTGCCCTTCGACCGGGTCGTCGAGGCGCTGCGGCCCGCCGACGCGGTCGGCCAGGCCCCGCTGTTCGACGTGGTGTTCTCCTTCGTCACCGCACAGCCCCGCCGGGTGGACACCCCCACCGTGAGCTTCGCCGAGCACCCGCACCACAACGGAACCGCCCGCTTCCCGCTCGTCCTGGAAGTGCGGGAGTCTGCCGACGGGCTCGCCTTCGGGCTCACCGGCAGGGCCGACCTCTTCTCGGCGAGGGCCCTGGAGAGGATGCTGGGCCACCTCCTGACGTTCCTGCGCGACGCGGCCGCCCGCCCGGACGTCCCGCTGGGCGACCTGCGGATCCTCACGGACGCCGAGGAACACCGGGCACTGTCCGAGTGGAGCCGTTCACGCGAGGACCCCGCCGAGGACCGCCCGCTGCACCGGCTGGTGGAGGAACAGGCGGCCCGCACCCCCGACCTCGTCGCCGTCGTCGCGGGCGACACCACCCTGACGTACCGCGAACTGAACGCTCAGGCCACAGAGTTGGCGAGTCGGCTGCGGGCCGAAGGGGTGGGCCCCGAGCACATCGTGGGCGTGCATCTGACCCGCACGCCGCAGCTGGTGGTGGCGCTCTTCGCGGTCCTGAAGGCGGGCGGCGCGTTCATGCCGCTGGAGCCGGACTGGCCCGTCCTGCGGCTGCGCTCCGTGGTGGAGAACAGCGGCCCCCTGCTCGTGCTGACGGACAGCCGGCACACCGCCGCACCGCCGCCGCTCGACGTCCCCGTGCTCGACCTCGCGCACCCCGTGGCCCAGGTCGACGGCCCGGCCGCGCCCGGTGGCGAACCCGCGATGGAGAACGTGGCCTACGTCATCCACACCTCCGGCTCGACCGGCACCCCCAAGGGTGTGATGGTCCGTCACCAGGCCATCTCCAACCGTCTTGTGTGGCAGTCGGGGCTTCTCGGCATGACCGAAGACGACCGTGTCCTGCACAAGGCGCCCATGGGTTTCGACATCTCCGTGAACGAGATCTTCCTGCCCTTAGTGAACGGCGCCCGACTCGTCCTCGCGGACCCCGGCGCGCACGGCGACGTCGCGTACCTGGCCGAGCTGATCGAGCGGGAGAAGATCACTTTCCTCTACATCGTGGCCTCGATGCTGGAGGTCCTCATCGAACGCGACGACATCGGCCGGTCCGCCCGCTCGATCCGCCACCTGTGGTGCGGCGGCGAGGCGCTCACCCCCGCGCTCTACCGGCGCTTCCGCGACCGCCTGGACGCCACCATGTACCACGGCTACGGCCCCGCGGAGACGACCATCGGGATCAGCTGCCAAGTCTTCGACGAGGACGAGGACGGCGCGGTCGTCACCCTCGGCAGGCCCAACCCCAACGCCCGCCTGTACGTGCTCGACCCCGCTCAACAGCCCGTCCCGGTCGGCGTGGTGGGGGAGATCCACATCGGCGGCATGCCACTGGCCCGCGGCTACCTGAACGATCCGGTGCGCACCGCGGCGGCCTTCGTGCCGGACCCGTTCGGCGTCGAGCCCGGCGGGCGGCTCTACCGGACCGGGGACCTGGCCCGCTACCGCGAGGACGGGCGCGTCGAGTTCATCGGACGGGCCGACCACCAGGTCAAGGTCCGCGGTTTCCGTATCGAACTGGGCGAGGTGGAGGCCACCCTCACCGCCCACCCGGCGGTGCGCCAGGCCGTGGCGCTTGTGCGCTCCTCGGCGCCGGGCGGCGCCCGTCTCGCCGCCTGGTGCGTGCCCGAACGGGCAGTGACGGAGGGTGAGTTGAGGGAGTGGCTCACGGCCCGCCTGCCGCACTACGCGGTGCCCGGCGAACTGCGCCTGCTGAGCGCCCTGCCGCTGACCGCGGCGGGCAAGACGGACCGCGCCGCCCTGCTCGCCCTGGAGCCGGCCCCCGCCCCCGCGGTCGCCGTGGTCAGCCCGGAGAGCGACCTGGAGCGCGAGGTCGCCGCCGTATGGACCGAACTGCTCGGCCGGACCGACATCGGCACCCGGCACAACTTCTTCGACGTGGGCGGGCACTCGCTGCTGCTCGTGCGCGCGCAGACCCTGTACAGGCGCCGCCTGGGCAGGGACATCCCCCTGGTCGAGCTGTACGACCACCCCACCGTGGCCGCGCTCGCGGCCCATCTGTCCCGGGAGCCGGGCGAGGGCGGGGACCCGGAGCTGGAACGCGTACGGGCCCGCGCCCGGCGCCGCAAGCAGCGCGGAAGCCGAGGAGCGGCGGGCACGGCCGGGACCCACGAGGGCCCCGGTGAGAGGACGTGATGAGGACTGTGGACAACGCACTGGCAGCCGGCGCCGAGACGCCCGACGAGGGACACGCCGACACGGACATCGCCGTCATCGGCATGGCGGGACGCTTCCCGGGCGCACGCGATCTGGCGGCCTTCTGGGACAACCTGACGGCGGGCCGCGAGTCGGTCGCCCCGCTCAGCGACGCCGAGTACCTCGCCGCGGGCGGCGACCCCGGCCTGCTCGACGACCCCTACCTGGTCAAGATGGCCTCCGTCGTCGACGGCATCGACGAGTTCGACGCCGAATATTTCGGCTACCCGCCCGCCGAGGCGGAACTGCTCGACCCGCAGCAGCGGCTCTTCCTCGAGTGCGCACATCACGTCCTGGAACACGCGGGATACGGCCCGGGCACCACCGAGGGCCTGGTCGGCGTCTACGCCGGAGCGCAGCAGAGCCGTTACTTCCTCGACCACGTCCACCCCCGGCTCCGCGCGGGGGACAGCCTTGCCCTGCACCACGCGCAACTCGGCAATGTCAACAGCACGCTGGCCACCCGTGTCTCGTACGAGCTCGGTCTGACCGGCCCCAGTTTGTCCGTGCAGACCGCCTGCTCGACCGCGCTCGTCGCGGTGCATCTCGCCTGCCAGGACCTGCTCGACGAGCGCTGCGACGCGGCGCTGGCCGGGGGCGTCTCGCTCAACCCGGCCTTGCGCCAGGGCTACCGCTATGTGCAGGACGGGCCGTTCTCCCGGGACGGGCACTGCCGGCCCTTCGACGCCGACGCCACCGGCATGCTCGGCGGCGAGGGCGTGGGCGCCGTGCTCCTCAAGCGGCTGGCCGACGCCATCGCCGACGGCGACCACATCCACGCCGTCATCAAGGGCACCGCGATCAACAACGACGGCGACCGCAAGGTGGGCTTCGCCGCCCCCAGCGTCGCCGGCCAGGCCGAAGTGCTCGTCACCGCCCGGACCCTGGCAGGAGTGGACGCCGGCACCATCGGCCTCATCGAGGCGCACGGCACCGGCACACCGGTCGGCGACCCCATCGAAGTGGCCGCGCTGACCCGGGCGTTCGCGCTCGACACCGACCGCACCGGCTTCTGCGCGCTCGGCTCGGTCAAGAGCAACATCGGTCATCTGGACGCCGCCGCGGGCATCGCCGGTCTGATCAAGGCCGTCCTCGCCCTGGAACACCGTACGGTGCCGCCCAGCCTGAACTTCCGTACGCCCAACCCGCACCTGTCACTCGACGCGACGCCCTTCTACGTGCCGACCACGGCCCGCCCCTGGCCCGCGCCACCCCACCCGCGGCGCGCCGGGGTCAGCTCCCTGGGAATCGGCGGGACCAACGCGCACGTCGTCCTGGAGGAGGCGCCCGCCCCCGCGCCCCGCCCCGAAGGCACCGAAGGCACCCAAGACACGGCCGAGCACCTGCTCACGATCTCCGCCCGCTCGCCCGAAGCACTCGACGAGCTCGGCCAACGGCTCGGCGAGCGCCTGCGGGACGAGCCAGGACTGACCCTCGCCGACGTGGCGCACACGCTGCGCTCCGGCCGCCGCGCCCACCCCCACCGGCGCGCCGTGGTCGCCCGTGACACCGCCGAAGCGGCCCGTGCGCTCGCCCCGGGCGGCCCGGCCCACCGGGCGGCTCCCGGCCGCCCGGTGGTCTTCCTCTTCCCCGGCGCGGGATCGCAGCACCTCGGCATGGGCCGCGACCTGTACGAGCGCGAACCCGTCTTCCGCGAGCAGATCGACCGCTGCGCCGAGATCCTCCGCCCGCACCTGCCCACCGACCTCCGGCGGATGCTGTACGAGGAGGAGCCCGCGACCGGCGGGGTCTTCCCTGCCCTGGTGGCCACCGAGTACGCGCTGGCCCGCCTCGTGATGTCCTGGGGCCTGCGCCCCGCGGCGCTGCTCGGCCACAGCCTCGGCGAGTACACCGCGGCCTGCGTGGCCGGCGTCCTGCGCCCGGAAGAGGCCCTGCCGCTGGTCGTGCGGCGCGAAGAACTCTTCGAACGGGCCGCTGGAGGCGGCGGGATGACGGGCGTGGCGCTCGACGAGGCCGAGGCGGCCCGGCTCGACCCGGAGCTGTCGCTGGCCGCGGTCAACGGACCTCGCGCGTGCGTGGTCGCGGGACCCGAGCACGCGCTGGCCCGCGCCGAACGACGGCTGACGGAGCAGGGCGTCGACCACCGCCGCATCCGCTTCGGAGCCGCCGCCCACTCCCCCCTGCTCGACCCGGTCCTCGACACCTACGCCCAGGCGCTGGGCACCGTCTCCCTCCACACCCCCGACATCCCGTACGTCTCCAACCTGACCGGCACTTGGGTCACCCCCGAGCAGGCCACGGACCCCGCCGCCTGGGTGCGCCACACCCGCGAGCCGGTGCGGTTCGCCGACGGCCTGAGCACCCTGCTCGCCGAGGGCGACCCGCTGGTCATCGAGGTCGGCCCCGGCCGCGCCCTGGCCACGCTGGCCCGCCGCCAGGCCGGACCGGACACGCCGGTGCTGCCGCTGATGCGTCACCCGCAGGCCCAGGAGCCGGACCGGCGCACCCTGCTCCAGGCCGTGGGGGACGCCTGGAGCCACGGCGCCGACATCGACTGGGAGGCACTGCCCGCCGGGCCCGCCCCCCGCCGCGTCCCGCTGCCCGGCTACCCCTTCGCCCGCACCCGGCACTGGATCGACGTCCAGCCGCACACCGCCCCGGCCGGGCCCCCTGCCGCCCCGCCCACGGAACGCTTCCCGGTCGCGCTCTCCGCGCACCTGGGCTGGATGACCGCCACCGAGGAGCGGCTCGGCGCCGAGCACGCCGCCCGCAGGCTGCCCGCCGAACTCACCGAGAGCCTCGACGCCCTGGCCGCGGCCCACGTCTGCGCGCTGCTGCGCCGCGCCGGAATCCCCACCACGCCCGGTGCCGTCGTCGAACGTGGCTCAGTCCACGCGGCGTTCCGCACCGTCGACGCCTACCGGCCGCTCGTGGACGCCCTGCTGGGCCTGCTCGTCGACGACGACCTGCTGACCGAGGACGCCGACGGGCTGCGCTTCACACAGGCCGTCGCCACCGTGGGCGACCCGGACGCGCTCACCGACGCCGTCGTCCGCGCCCACCCGGAGCAGGCCGACGACCTCGCCTACCTCGACCACTGCGTACGCCACTACCCACAGGTCCTGTCCGGAGAGCTGGCGGGCACCGAAGTGCTGCTGCCCGAGGGAAGCGACGAACGCCAGCGGGCCCTGATCGACCGGCGGCTGGCCTTCAGCGACATCCCGCTCTACCGCAGGCTCATCGCCCGCACGGTCGCCCGGCTCTCCGCCGAGGCGGGCGGACGACCCGTGCGCATCCTGGAGATCGGTGCCGGACGCGGCTACCTCACCTGGGACGTCGCCGAAGAGCTGCGCTCACTGCCCGATGTCGAATACCACTTCACCGACCTGGGCCGCTCCTTCGTCCTGGAAGGACAGCGTCAGGCGCGGGAACGAGGGCTGACGGGGATGGAGTTCGGCGTCCTCGACATCACCCGCGATCCGGCACCCCAGGGCTACCCGGCGGGCTCCTTCGACCTGGTCCTCGCCTTCAACGTGCTGCACGCCACCCCCGACCTGCGCCAGGCCGTGCGGCACGCCGCGGAACTCCTCGTACCCGACGGGGTGGCGATGCTTCTTGAGGCGTCCCGGCAGCAGCGCTGGTCGCTGATGACCACGGGCCTGTACGAGGGCTGGTGGTACTTCGACGACGACCTGCGCGAAGGCTCCCCGCTCGTCGGCACGTCGGTGTGGCAGGAGCTGCTGCGCTCCGAGGGCCTCGCCGACGTCACCACCTTCCCCCGCTCCGCCACGGACGACGCGAGCGACCACACCCTGGTCGTCGCCCGCCGCGACACGGCGCCCCGGGCGGACGACACGTCCGTTGCCCCGCAGGCCGCCGTCGGCCGTTCCTTCAACCGGCGCCCGGACCTGTCCGTGGCCTACACCGCCCCGGCGACCCCGCGCGAGAAGGAGGTCGTCGCGGTCTGGGAGGAGGTGCTCGGCATCGACGGCATCGGAGTCCACGACAACTTCTTCGACCTGGGCGGGGAGTCGCTCCTCGCCATGCAGCTGATGGCGCGGCTGCGCGACCGGTGCGGCGTCGAACTGTCGTTGCGCCGCATCTTCGACGCCCCCACCGTCGCCGACCTCGTCCTCCTCCTTGACCGGGCGGCGCCGGCCACCGCGGGCCGCATCCGCCGCAGCGCCCGTCGCGGCAACCCCGCGGCCGCCCAGGGCGCGCCCGCCCAGGGCGCCCCATCCGAGCAGCACGACAAGACCGACAAGACGGAGTAGCCGTGTCCCTGGCCGAGCACCCCCAGTCCACCGCCCCCGCCGACGCCGGACCGCTGCGCTTTCCCGCCTCGTACGCACAGCAGCGCATGTGGTTCTTCCACCAACTGCAGCGCGACAACCCGTACTACAACATCCCGCTCGCGCTGCGGTGGTCCGGCCGAGTCGACGTGGCGGCGCTGCGGTCCGCCCTGGAGCAGGTGGTGGCGCGCCACGAGATCCTGCGCACCACCTTCGCCACGGAGAACGGCGAGCCGCTCCAGGTCGTGGCCGCCGCGGGGGCGCCGGCCCTGGAGACCGTGGAACTGCCGCCCGAGCAGGAGAGGCAGTGGTCCCTGGACTGGGTGGACCGGCCCTTCGACCTCACCCGCGGGCCGCTGCTGCGGGCCGCGCTCGTGACCACGGGACCCGACCGGCACCTGCTGATCCTCTGCCAGCACCACATCGTCACCGACGGCTGGTCGCTCAACCTCCTGACCCGGGAGCTGACCGCCTTCTACCGCGAGCGCCTCACCGGCGAGCCCACCGGGCTGCCGGAGCTGGAGATCCAGTACGCGGACTTCGCCGAGTGGCAGCGCGACCGCCTGGACGGACCCGAGCTCGAGCGCCAACTGGCGTACTGGCGCGCTCAGCTGGCGGGAGACCTGCCGACCCTGGAGCTGCCCGCGGACCGCCCGCGCCCCGAGGAACAGGCATTCCGCGGCGCCCGTGTCGATCTCGCCCTGCCCGCCGACCTGACCGAGGCGCTCACCGCGCTCGGCCGAACCCACCGGGCCACCCTGTTCATGACCCTCTTCGCGGGCGTCAGCGCACTGCTGCACCGCTACACCGGGCAGGACGACGTGCTGGTCGGCTCCCCGGTCGCGGGCCGCGAACAGGTCGAGACGGAGGCGCTGCTGGGGCTGTTCGTCAACACTCTGGTGCTGCGCGCGGACCTGGCGGGCGAGCCGTCGTTCGCCCAACTGCTCGGCCGCGTCCGGCAGATGTGCGCCGACGCCTTCGCCCACCAGGACGTCCCGCTCGACAAGCTGGTGGAGGACATCCAGCCGGAACGCGACGCGAGCCGCACACCGCTGTTCCAGACCCTCTTCGCGCTGCAGAGCGGACCGGACACCGAACGTGCCCTGCCCGCCGCACAGTTGCGCGCCGAGGCGCTGCCGCGCGCGTCGACCCGCTTCGACCTCGAATTCCACCTGTGGCTCGACGGCGGTCAGCTGCGCGGCACGATCGTGTACAGCACCGACCTCTTCGACGAAGCGACGGTACGTGGCCTGACCGGCCATCTGCACCGCCTCCTGGCCGAAGCGGTCCGCGCCCCCGATCGCCCCGTCGCCGACCTGCCCCTGGACGATGCGGACGCGCTCCCGGCCCCCGCCCCCCTCGCGCCCGACACGGTCCCGGCACGCCTCACCGCGCAGACCCTCCGTACCCCCGGGGCCACGGCCCTCACCACCGACACCGACCGGTACACGTACGCGAACCTCGACGAACGCGTCCAGGCCGCGGCGGACCGGCTCCGTGCCCATGGAGTGCGCCACGGTCAGCGCGTCGCCCTGTGCCTGCCACCGGGGCCCACCTCCGTGACGACGGCGCTCGCCCTGCTGCGGATCGGCGCTGTCTGCGTCCCGCTCGACCCCGCACTGCCCAAAGCTGCCGCCCACGCCTTCCTCGCCGACAGCGCGGCGCAACTGCTGCTCACCAGCGGCGCGCCGCCGTGGCCGCACGAACTGCCCGCCGTGGACCTCGCCGACCCGCCGACCGCCCCGGAGGACGGCGGCGAACCGACGACCCTGCCCGTACGGCCCGGTGATCCGGCTGTCGTCGTCCACGGCGACCACGGCCCCGTCCCGGTCACCCACGCCGAACTCTGCGACACCGTGGACTGGCTGCAGCGGCGCACCCCGCTCACCGCCGACGACATCGTGTTGCACCACAGGCCGGACGCGCTGCTCTCCGCCGTCCACGCCCTCCTCTGGCCCCTGCTGCACGGCGCGTCCGTCCACCCGGCCCGGTCGGCCGAGAGCTCCCCGGCGACCGTCGCCTTCCTGCCGCCGTCCACCCTGGCCACCACAACCGCCCGCCTGCGCCTGGTCCTCACCGACGGCGGCCGGCTGACGGCCCGCCTCGCGGACCGGTTCCATGCGGACAGTGACGCCGTGCTGCACCGCCTGTGGCCGCTCCCCGAAGCCGGCGGCTACGCGGCGGCCCTGCGGTGCGACCCGGGCCTGACCGACCAGGAACTGAGCACCGCGGAGCCGGGCAACCGCCCGGTCACCCCCGTCGACACCCGTTTCCAGCCGCTCGCGGCAGGCATCCCGGGGCCGCTCCACGCCCTCGGAGCCCGGCAGCACGTCGCCTGGCGCGGACGCCGCCTCGCCGACGGCCGCCTCTCCGTCGACGACTCCGCCGACCGGGTGCGCCGCGACGGCCGCACCGCCGCGCCCGCCGACATCGAGAACGCGCTGTTGCGCGAGGAATCGCTCGCCGCCTGCGCCGTTCTGCCCCTGACCACCACCGACGGGGTCGAGGAACTGGTCGCCTACGTGGTGCCCACCGGCCCCTTCCACCCCGCCCGGCTGCGCGCCCACGCCGCCGCGCTGCTGCCCGCCGCCCTGGCCCCCAGCGCCTACGTCGCGGTCACCTCGCTGCCCCGCACCCGCGGCGGCCACCTGGACGAGGCCGCCTTGCGGGCCCTTCCTGTGCTCGACGAGGAGCTGATCCGCCGGTGGGAGGAGGCTCTGCCCACGGCGAAGGTCACCCTGACCGAGGACGCCGCCGCGAGCCCGCAGGAGCGCGTCCACACCGCCACCCCCGGGCCACTCGCCGAACCCCCCGCTGGAGACGGCGGTTCGGCCGTGCCCACCGACTCCGCCTCTCCCCACGCAGCCTCCGGCCCGGACACCCGCCCCGCCCTGTACACCGGCCCCGGCAGCGCGGTGCCGGACGTGGCGACGCTCCCCGAGGCGCTGCGCCGAGCCGCCGCCACCGCCGCGGGCGACATCCTGCTCCTCGACCACCAGGGGGAGGCGCGCGTACTGGACTACGCCGCGCTCGCCGCAGAGGCCGGGCGCGTGCTCGGCGGACTGCAGGCGGCCGGCCTCGCCGCCGGTGACCGTGCCCTCCTGCAGTGCCCCGACCACCGGGACTTCCTCGTCGCGTTCTGGGCGTGCGTGCTCGGCGGCATCGTCCCCGTACCACTGGCCCCCGTCTCGCCGTCGCAGGACGGCCCCGCCGTCGACCGGCTCGCGGGAGCACTGGAGCTGCTGGACTCACCGATCGTCCTGACCGACGCGACGACCGCCGGCGCGCTGGAAGAGGCCGCCGCCCGCCGTTCCTGGACCACTCCGGTACGCCTCGGTGTGCTGGACGAACTGCGCGCCGCGGCCCCCGGCACACCGCACACCGCGGACCCCGACGACGTGGCGCTGCTGCTGCTCACCTCGGGCAGCACCGGCGCCCCCAAGGCCGTCGCCCTGCGCCACCGCAACGTGCTCGCCCGCTCCGCGGCCACTGCCGCCGCCAACGGCTTCGGCCCCGCCGAGGTGTCCTTCAACTGGATGCCCCTGGACCATGTCGGCGGCATCGTGATGTTCCACGTACGGGACGTCTACCTCGGCTGCCGTCAGATCCACGCACCCACGGCATGGGTCCTCCAGGAGCCGCTGCGCTGGCTGGCGGCGGTCGACGCCCACCGGGCGACGCTGACCTGGGCGCCCAACTTCGCCTTCGGCCTGGTGAACGACCGGGTCACGGAAGCAGCCGAAGCTGCCTGGGACCTCTCGTGCCTGCGGTTCATCCAGAACGCCGGCGAAGCCATCATGCCCCGCGTCGCCCGCCGATTCCTGGCCGCCCTCGCCCCCCACGGGCTGCCCGCCACCGCGATGCGCCCCTCCTGGGGCATGTCCGAGACGTCGTCGGCCGTCACGTACTCCGACGCCTTCACTCTCGACACCACCAGTGACGACGCCCCCTTCACCGAGGTCGGCCGCCCGCTGCCCGGCACCACCCTGCGCATCGCCGACGAGCACGAGCGCACCCTGCCCGAGGGCACACCGGGACGCCTGCTGGTGAAGGGCCCCACCGTCACCTCCGGCTACCACGACAACCCGGAGGCCAACCGGTCCGCGTTCACGCACGACGGCTGGTTCGACACCGGGGACCTGGGCGTGCTCCGCGAGGGGGCCCTCACCATCACCGGGCGCGCCAAGGACGTCCTCATCATCAACGGCGTCAACCACTACTGCCACGAGATCGAGTCCGTGGTGGAGGAACTCGACAGCGTCGAGAACTCCTTCACCGCGGCGTGTGCGGTCCGTGACCCCGGCGCCACCACCGATGGCCTCGTCCTCTTCGTCCACCTCCGTGGAGACCCGGCCGACCCGGCACACACCATCCGGGAGATCCGTTCCCACCTCGTGCGCCGGACCGGCCTGAATCCCCGCCACGTCCTGCCCGTGGAGCGCGAGGAGATCCCCAAGACCGAGATCGGCAAGATCCAGCGCGCCAAGCTGCGCGACCGCTTCCACGCGGGGGACTTCACCGAACTGATCCGCGCCACCGACCTCGCCCTCGGCAACGAACGGACACTGCCCAACTGGTTCTACGAACGCCGCTGGACCCCCGCCCGCCCCCAGCGGGGCCCCCGTTCCGACGCCACGCTGCTGGTCCTCGCCGACCGACTGGGCCTGGCCGACGCCCTGGTGGCCCGGCTCGGCGCGGACGGACGCCGCGTCGCCCGGGTTGATCCCGGCGAGGACCGCGCCCGGCTCGCCCCCGGCCACTACCGCATACGCCCGGACCACCGGGAGGACCACGACTGGCTGTTCGGCGCGCTCGACGCCGACGGACTCGCCCCCGGCGAGATCGTGGATCTCACCACGTACGCACCACCGGTCACGGGCGAACCGGAACGGCCCGTACCGTCCGCCACCGCCTGCCTCGTCCACCTCGTACAGGCCCTCGACGCCCACCGCGACGAGGACGGCGGCGACCTCGTCCTGCGCGTCGCGGGGCGCCACACCCAGCACGCCGTTCCGGGCGACCGCCCCGACGGTGACCGGGCGGCCCGTCTGGCGCTGCTCGTCAGCCTCGTCCAGGAGATTCCCTGGCTCACGGGCTCCCACCTCGACCTGCCCGGCGAGGGCACCCCCGGCACCGATCTGCCGCACCTCCTGTCCGAACTGAGCGCTCGCCCCGGTGAGCCGGAGGCGGCGGTACGAGAGGGCCGTCGGCTCGCCCCGCGCCTCGCCCAACTCCCGGGTGTCCCCGCCCAGTCGGACTCGCCGCTGCGGCACCGGGGCGTGTACGTCGTCACCGGTGGCCTCGGCGGGCTCGGCGCCGAGATCTGCGCGTACCTGCTCGACGCCTACGACGCCCGGCTGCTGATCCTCGGCCGTACCCCGCTCCCGCGGGATGCCGAGGCGGCGGCCGACCCCGCGGCCCGCGCCCGCGTCGAGACCCTGCGGGCATTGCAGGCCCGCAGCGACGACGTCCTGTACGCCACGGCGGACGTCTGCGACATCGACCGGACGCGTGCCGCCCTGGGCCTGGCCCGCGCACGCTGGTCACAGGAGCCCAGCGCGGTGCTGCATCTCGCGGGCAGCTTCCGCCAGCAGCCGTTCCTCACCCAGAGCGTTGACGAACTCGCCGAGGTGCTCGCGCCCAAGACCACCGGCACGCAGGTCCTGCTGGACTGTCTCGCCGACAGCCCGGAGACCGTTCTGATCGGTTTCTCCTCCGTCAACGGCGCGCTCGGCGGGGCCCTGGCGAGCGGATACGCGGCCGCCAACGCCCACTTGGACGCCAGGGCACACGGGTCGAAGGACCTCCGCGTGCGCAGTCTCGCCTGGAGCCTGTGGGAGGAGACCGGCATGAGCCGGGGCCGGCACCTCACCGAACCGAGCCGTGCCCGCGGCTACCACTCCATGGGCCGCGGCGAGGGACTGCGCGCCTTCCTCCACGCGCTGCGCCACGACCGCCCCCACGTTCTGATCGGCCTCGACGCGTCCAAGCCGTTCATCCGCAGTCGTCTCGACGCCCCCGCGCGCCTGGTCCACCGACTGAGCGCCCACACCCCGGCGCCACCGGCTCCCCTGTCCGACCGCTACGGCCACCCGACGACCTGCGCCCCCTCCGACACCGGGAACGAGACATCCTCCGGCGGGGCCCCCGCGCCGGCCGGCCCCACCCAGGAACTGGTCGTCCGCACCTGGCGCGACGTCCTGCACCTCGACCGCGTGGGCCCGCACGACAACTTCTTCGACCTCGGCGGACACTCGCTGCACCTGGCCCGCGTGCACAACCTCCTGGAGACGGCCCTGGCACGCGAGTTCTCGATGGTCGACCTCTTCCGCCACCCCACCGTCGCCAGCCTCGCGGCCTTCCTCGAGACCCCCGCGACACCACCCCCCACCCGAGCCACGGCCCAGGCCCGAGCCGACCGCCGCCAGTCGGCCCGAAGCCGCCGACGACCCCGCTGATGGTGTCGGTCATGTCGCCAGGTCCAGCCATTCCCCGGCGGACAGTACGTGGGCGCGACGTCCGGAGTGCGTGCGGAATTCGTTCTCCGGGTCGCAGACCTCGACGTAGCCCGCGATCTTGTCCGGCTGCTCCGCCTCGTAGTGCATCGGCCCCGCGTACCGGGCGCCGAGGATTTCCGCGGCGGCGGCCTGCCTCGGGTCCATCGCGGCGGGCAGTGGGCTCGGCGGTTGCAGGTGCGGCGCGTCGACGACTGTGCCGTTGGCGGGCAGGAACACGACCAGGCGTCCACGACGTCCGTGGCCAGCTGGTGCAGGACCAGTTCGCACTCCTCCGTTCCGGTGGCGCGGGATCGTGAACAGGCGGCCAGCGGATGTACACCAGCTCTGCTCTCGCTCGCCTCGTCCAGTGCACCGCCTGGGCTCCCGGCCGGATCGCGCACGGCTCCTGAGTACGCCGCCCTGATGTGCCGCTCTGCGGCAATTTCCGGGTTTCCCCTCACCACGCTTCGGCACGTCGCTGTCCCGTGCTGGGCCCCCTTGCGCCCGCTTCTCCCGCGCCCGTTTCTCTCATGAGGCGCGTCTGAACACAGAAAGCTGCCTGAATTTGGCGAACATGACATCGACCGATCACGCACCGAAACAGCTGCCCCGCGTGACAGAGGCACGGATCACGGTCAACGGGAAAGAGACACCGCTTTCCCCGGCCACGCCCCACACCACAGTGCTGGACTTCCTGCGTGAGCGCGGCCTCACCGGCACCAAGGAAGGCTGCGCCGAGGGTGAGTGCGGCGCCTGCTCGGTCATGGTGGCCAGGCCCGGCGTGCACAAGCCCACCGACTGGGTCGCGGTCGACGCCTGCCTGGTTCCAAGCGGGCGATGGCGTGGCAGCAGGTCGCCAAGCTCCTGGCGCACCTCAAACGCCTGAACAAGGTGCTCATCCATCCTGACGGGGTGCCTCCGGAGTCCGTCAGCTACTACCAGGGCAGCGCTGCGCACTGCCCTGACTACGCACCCGAGTGGGTGCTGGGGCGGCCCAGATGGGTGTCCCAGGAGCCCCTGAATCCGCTCGAATGGGAGCTGGGGCGGCTCAGTCTGTTGTTCGAGGGAACCCTGAACCCGCAGGCGGGCGAACGCAACGACATCGCCCGCCAGATGCACGCCCTCCTCGACCCCGACGGAGACCGCACCTGCTGGCACGGCCCCGTCGCCATCGCCGCCTGCAGCAGCCAATCCGGCCCAAGTCTCCCGGCTGCTTGCGGCGGTTGCTCAGCAGCGCGGGCGCGGCCCCCACCTTGAGACGTTCTTCGGTTGTATGTACTACGCGGCCATGAGGCCGGCGGAGGTCATTCACCTCCGGCTCGAACAGTGCCATCTGCCCGAGACCGGATGGGGGATGCTCAACCTGTCGGGCGGCGTCATCACCGCGGGCAAGGAGTGGACGGACGACGGAGCGGTGCACGAGGTGCACTCGCTCAAGCGCCGTGCGGCTACCGCGACCCGGCCGGTGCCCATCCCGCCGCAGTTCGTGCGCATCCTGCGGGGCGCACATCAAACGGTTCGGCGTGGCGCCGGACGGGCGGCTCTTCCGGAACCAGGCCGGCAACTACGTGGACGCGTCCGCGTATGGCATTACGTGGGCGCGTGCACGGAAGCATGTCCTGACC
>NZ_JBHVZA010000017.1:163107-205054 GCF_042880275.1 Streptomyces sp. NPDC058308 | reverse complement strand
CCCAGAGCGAACCCCTGCGCGACCTCGACCACGCCGAAGAACTGCGCACCCAGGCCCTGGAACTGGCCGCCCTGCAACGCCCGCTGCCCTGCCCCACAGCCTTCGCCGGCTACCGCCTGCGCCCGGCCAGCGTGGAGTTCTGGGCCAACGGCACCGACCGCCTCCACGAACGCCTGCGCTACGACCGCACCCCCACCGGCTGGCACCCCACCCGCCTCCAGCCCTGACACCGCGGCGCCCTCGCCCGCGGGCCACACCACGTCGTCCGTCCCGCCCCTGCTGGCCTTCCGTCCGGAGAGATCATGACCACGTCACCGCCCGCCGAACCCGCCGCGTCCGCCCCGGTGTTCACCAACCACCTCGAGCTGCGCGCCCGCAACCGGCGGGCCGTGGAGCAGTACATGGAGATCGGGCCCGAGGCCCGGCTGCGCCGCTACACCCTCTACACCGAGGACGGGACCGCGTCCCTGTTCAACACCGACATCGGCCGCCCCATCACCGTCCAAGGCCGCGAGAAGCTCCAGCGCCACGGCGAGCTCTCCCTCAAGGTGCTGCCCGACTGGGAGTGGTTCGACGTGCAGATCTACGAGACCCAGGACCCGGCCGTCATCTGGGTCGAGTGCGACGGCGAGGGAACCATCCGGTTCCCCGGTTATCCCGAAGGCCGTTACCGGAACCACTTCATCCACGGCTTCACCCTGCGCGACGGACAGATCGCCGCCAGCCGCGAATACACCAACCCCATCGAGCACATGCGCGCCCTGAGCATCGAGACCCCTCACATCCAGCGGGACTGGATCCCCTCCTGAACCGCCGGAGCGACCCCGCCCCCGCCCCGTACCCACCATCCGCATGGAGAGAGATCATGACCCCCGACAATGCCCCCCGGCCGGCCGCCCGCGCCGCCATCGACCTCGTCACCGCCGCCTGGCACACCCAGGCCGTCTACGCCGCGGTCAAGCTGGGGCTGCCCGATCTGATCGCGGCGGGACACACGGGTCCGACGGACCTCGCCCGGGCCGCCGGCGCGGACGAGGACGCCGTCCGGCGACTGCTGCGCCTGCTCCTGCGGCTCGGCGTGGTCGACGGTGACGAGAACGACGGCTACCGCAACACCGACGTGGGCGAGCTGCTTCGCGATCAGCCCGGATCGCTACGCGATGTGTCGCTGCTCTACGGCGAGGAGTTCTACCAGGCGTGGGGCAGCTCCATCGAGACGTTCCGCACCGGCAAGACCGGTTTCGAGAAGGCGTACGGGACGTCGCTCGTCGGCTACCTGCGTGAGGACGCCGACGCCGCGAAGCGCTTCCAGCGCGCCATGCAGGCCCAGGCGAACAACTTCGCCTTCGACGCGGTCCCCCAGCACATCGACTTCACGGCCGACCGGCACGTCGTCGACATCGCCGGAGGCAGCGGTCAGCTGCTGGCCAGGGTCCTCGGCTCCGCCCCCGAGGCCCGCGGCACCCTGCTCGACCTGGAGCACACCCTCCCCATCGCCCGCGCGCACCTGGAACAGAGCGTGGGCACGGACCGCACCGAACTGATCGCCGGTGACATGTTCACCACCCCGATGCCCAAGGAAGCGGACACCTACCTGCTGTCCCGGGTTCTCGGCGACTGGTCGGACGACGACTGTGTGCGCCTCCTGCGGTCCATACGTGAGGCCATGGCCTCGAAGTCCCGCCTCCTGATCATCGAACTGGTCGTCCAGGAAGGCAAAGCCGGCCTGCTGGCCCCGCTCTGGGACCTCCACCTGATGGTCGTCAACGGCGGGCATCAGCGTTCCATCGGCGAGTACCGCGATCTTGCGGCCCGTTCGGACCTGGCCATCGAGCGCTCCGTACCGCTTCCCATGGAGGCATCGGCCCTCATCCTCACCCCCGCGGGCTGAGGACCGGCCGGGGCGGACCGGCGAGCGAGCACCTTCCGGAAACCGTCGTGACCGAGGAGTCCGCATGTCACCACAGCAGCCGCATCAGCCGCGTACAGCCGGCGCCACCGGGCCCTTCGGCCCGGACACCGGCCGGGAAGCGGGCCACGGAGCGCCCGTCATCCACGGCGTGCCCACAGCGGTGGCCGCTTTCGTCGGGGACGCCCGGAGCCTGCCGGAAAAGCCGGCCTACGTCCGCCATCCGCAGGAGTTCATCGAGGCGTTCTCGACGCGCGGGACCGACGACGAGGCGCTCTCTCATGTGCACGATGCCGTGCTCGGCCACTTCCGCAACGGGGGTGGCGGGGCATGGCTCCTCGGCACGGCCGGCGGCGGAGACCGGGTCGCCGCCTACCGTGCCGCTCTCGCCCGGCTGGAGAAGCTTGTGGAGGTCACCCTCGTGGTGACCCCGGACCTGTGGCGGGTGGAGAGCGACGCGCACGCCATCGCACGGGCGGTCGCCGAGCACTGCGGCCGCCTGGGCAACCGGGTCGCACTGCTGCACACCCGGCAGGGCATCGCCCCCGCCGACGTGCGCAGACCGTTCGAACTCGCCGAGCCGGAAGCCCAGTTCGTCGCCGTGCACTACCCATGGATCACCGTGACCGCGGCCGACGGCACGGAACGCCTGGTGCCGCCCTCGGGGCACGCGTCCGGACTGTGCTGCCGCGTCGACATCGAGCGCGGCGTGCACACGGCCCCCGTGGGCGCCCTGGTGGGGGTGGTGAAGCAGGAGTGGGAGATGTCCGCCGACGAGCGGGAAACGATCAACGATCTCGGGGTGAACTGCCTCCGGTTCGTGCCGGGGCGGGGCATCCGGGTGACGGGCGCGCGCACGCTGTCCACCGAGCCCGACTGGGCGGACCTCGGCGTGCGGCGTCTGGTGAACCACGCCCGCGCCTCACTCGCGCAGGGAACCCGGTGGGCCGCCTTCGAGACCGACACCGCCCAACTGCGGGCGCTGGTCCGCCAGTCCGCCGTGACCTTCCTGCGGGGACTGTGGCGCCGAGGGGCGCTGCGCGGCGGCTCCGCGGCCGAGGCGTTCGAGGTCGTGTGCGAGAAGGGTACGGCGGGCGGCCGGCTGGCCCTCGGCATCGGCCTCGCCGCCGTACGGCCGGCCGAGTTCATCACTTTCCGCATCGAGCACCCAGCCGAGAACAGAGTTCCCTGACCAGAACCTACCGGCCATCAAGGCGATGCCTTCTAAGGAGATTCAAAGCAATGGAGAGTCATTCATGCTCGCGGAACCACGGACAGGAACTGCGCGCAGCCGCAGGACCCGTCCTCTGTGACCCTTGCGTCAGAAAACTGGAACGCAATCTGCGCGCTCTTCCCGGACTGCACCAAGAGGGTCTGCACCACGTCATGGCGACCTCTCGGCGGCGTAATCCGACCAAGGTCTCCGGGAGCCGCAAGCGCGATCATCTGAATGTCGCCGCGCTCGACGCGAGGAGCAACATCCTTGCCATTCTGGAGGCGTGGGCGCATTACGCGGCGGACGAGCTCGGCATTCCGGCCCCGGCCCGTTCCGTCCCGCACCTGACGTGTTTCCTCCTGCTCCATCTGGAGTGGCTGGCGGTCCAGCCCCCTGCGGCGGACTTCGCGGACGAGATCCAGGAACTCCACGTCGAACTGATGCGTGTCATCGAGCCCGACCGCGGTGACCACCGCTCCCTCACCAGGCAGTGCGTGGTGGACAGTTGCACGGGGACGATCGACGCCTCACCGCAGCACGCCGCGACCGCGGGAGCGGGCAGCAGCATCAGCTGTTCGTCGGGGCACTCGTGGGAGATACGGGAGTGGCTGGTCCTGCGGCACCTCATGGACCGGCAGAGCAGGGAAGCGGCCTGACACCGCCGCGACGGCCTTGAAACACGGCCGGCACCGTCCTTCGTCGGGCCTGTTCAGCGGGAGAGAGCAGGACGGAACGAGGCGGGGCCGGCCCCGTGTTCAGCCCGCCGTCGTCCCCGCGACGCCGGAACCGGTCACCGGATCTGCAGGTTGTCGAGGTAGGACCGCACGTTGCGCCGGGTCTCCGGCACGCTGTCGCCGCCGAACTTCTCCGCCACCGCATCGGCCAGGACCAGCGCGACCATCGCCTCCGCGACGATCCCCGCCGCCGGCACCGCACACACATCGGACCGCTGATGATGCGCCTTGGTCGCCTCACCCGTCGCCACATCCACCGTCGCCAGCGCCCGCGGCACCGTCGCGATCGGCTTCATCGCCGCCCGCACCCGCAACAACTCACCCGTGGTCAGACCACCCTCCGTACCACCGGAACGGCCCGAGGTGCGCCTGATCCCGTCATCCGTGGCGACGATCTCGTCATGCGCCCGCGACCCCGGCACCCGCGCCAACTCGAAACCGTCCCCCACTTCCACACCCTTGATCGCCTGAATACCCATCAGCGCAGCCGCCAGCCGCGCACCCAGCCGCCGGTCCCAGTGCACGTGCGAACCCAAACCGACCGGCACCCCATACGCCAGGACCTCGACCACCCCACCCAGGGTGTCCCCGTCCTTGTGCGCCTGATCGATCTCCGCGACCATCGCCTTCGAGGCATCCGCGTCCAGACACCGCACCGGATCCGCATCCAGCTTCCCGACATCAGCAGGCGTCGGGTACACCCCGTAGGGGGCCTTCGCCGCCGCCAGCTCCGTCACATGCGAGACGATCTCGATCCCGGCCGTCTCCTTGAGGAAGGAGCGGGCCACCGCACCCAGCGCCACCCGCGCCGCCGTCTCCCGCGCCGAAGCCCGCTCCAGGACCGGGCGGGCCTCCTCGAAGCCGTACTTCTGCATCCCCGCCAGATCCGCGTGCCCCGGACGGGGCCGGGTCAGCGGGGCATTACGCGCCAGATCGGCCAGCACCGCCGGATCGACCGGATCGGCCGACATCACCTGCTCCCACTTGGGCCACTCCGTGTTCCCGATCATCACCGCGATCGGCGAACCCATGCTCAGCCCGTGCCGCACACCACCCAGGAACGTGACCTCATCACGCTCGAACTTCATCCGCGCACCACGCCCGTACCCAAGACGCCGCCGCGCCAGATGATCCGCCACCATCTCCGTGGTGACCGGCACGCCGGCGGGAAGCCCCTCCAACGTCGCGACAAGCGCGGGTCCGTGCGACTCCCCCGCGGTCAGCCAACGCAACCTGCTCAACGGATGCTCCTCATGCTCAGCGGGATGTGCTCGACGCAAGCGCGTAGCCGGTGAACAGGCGTCGCATCTCGTCGTGGAACTCTGGGAAGGTCTTCGCCACGCAGTCCGGGTCGTCCAGCGAGATCGTGTCCGGTACGGCGAGCCCGAGGACCGAGAACGACATCGCGATCCGGTGGTCGCGCCGGCAGTCGATGCGGGTGGGGCGCGGCACTCCGGGGTGGACGGTGATCCAGTCCGGTCCCTCGGCGGTCTCGATGCCGCAGGCCCGCAGGTTCGCCGCCACGGCGGCGACGCGGTCGGACTCCTTCAGCCTCGCGTGCGCGACACCGCGGATGGTGATGGGTGCGTCGGCCAGGGGCGCGATGGCGGCGAGGGTCATGAACGTGTCCGAGATCTCGCCCATGTCGACGGTGAAGCCGCCGCGCAGCGGTCCGGTGCCCGTCACCGTGGTGGCCGTCGCGCCCACGTGCACCTCGGCGCCGGTGCGTGCGAGGACCTCGACGAAGCGGAGGTCGCCCTGGAGGCTGTCGGCGCCGAGGCCGGGCACGGTGACGCTGCTTCCGGTGACGGCCGCGGCGGCGAAGACGTACGAGGCGGAGGACGCGTCGGGCTCGACCGCGACGTCGGTGGCGGCGTACGGCCGCGGTTCGACGTGGAGGGTGCCGTCCTCGCCCTCGTCGACGCGGGCTCCGAAGCGGCGCATCAGCGCCAGTGTCATGTCTACGTAGGGCCTGCTGACCAGGCTTCCGGTGCGGATCCGCAGGCCTTCGCGCATCAGGGGCGCGGCCATCAGGAGCCCGCTCAGGTACTGGCTGCTCAGCGACGAGTCCACCGTGAGCTCGCCACCCGCCAGGCCCTGGGCGCGGATCAGTAGGGGGAGTCCGTTGCCGGGGCCGGGTTCCAGGTCGGCGCCCAGCGCGCGGAGCGCGTCGAGCAGGGGTCGCTGCGGGCGGGCCCGGAGCTGTGCCGAGCCGTCGAAGAGGAAGGCGCCGTGTCCGGTGGCGGCGAACGGCGGCAGGAAGCGGGCCGCGGTGCCGGCGTCCGCGCACCAGGGCCGGGCGGAGCCGGACGGTCCGCGTCCCGTGCCCGTCACGTCCCAGTACTGGTCCCGCGGGCCGGTCCGCACGGTGTGGCCGCACGCGCTCAGCGCCTCGCGGAACGCGACGGTGTCCTCGCTCACCAGGGGAGCGTGCACTCTGCTCGTGCCGTCGGCGGCGGCGGCCAGCAGGAGCAGTCGGTTGGTCAGGCTCTTGGATCCCGGTATGCGGGCGGCCAGGCCGGTGCCCGGCTCGTTCTCCGTGATCACGCGGGTGCCTCCGTGCGGCGGGGTGATGGGGGGGACCAGGCCGGGGAGCTCTCGCGGGGGAAGGGGGAGCTCCCCGGCCCGGTCGGGGGACGGTGGCCGGCCGGGACCGTCAGGAATCCGGCCGGACGCACCGGGCGAACGGCGGCGACGTCACCATTCGAGCAGGGCGAGCCCCGCTGCCATGCCGCCGCCGAAGCCGGCGAGGAGGACCAGGTCGCCGGGGCTGAAGGCGCCCTTGCGGGCGGCCGCGTCCAGGGTGATCGGGATGGAGGCGGCGCCCGTGTTGCCGTACTCCTCCAGCGTGAGGTGTGTGGTGGCGCGGGACAGCGACAGGTCCTCGACCACGGTGTCGAGCATGACGCCGTTGGCCTGGTGCGGCACGAAGTGCGCGATGTCGTCCGGCACCACGCCCGCCTCGTGCAGGAACTGCTTGGTCAGCTGCGGCAGTTGCTCGACGACGAAGCGGCGCACCTCGCGCCCGTCCATCGTGAAGTACTGCAGCCCCGCATCGAGCGCGGCCCGGTCCGGGGGGACCCGGCTGCCGCCCGCGGGCACCTGGATCAGGTCCGACAGATCACCGAAGGTGTGCAGCGCGACATGGCGTATCTTCGGGCCGCGGCCGGGGCCGAGGACCATCGCGCCGGCCCCGTCGCCGAACAGCACGACCGTCTTGCGGTCGGCCGGGTTCAGGATCCGCGAGTACACGTCGGCGCCGATCACCAGCGCGTGACCGCCGGTCTTCGACAGCATGCCCTCGACCACCGACAGCGCGAACACACTGCCGGAGCAGACCGCGTTGACGTCGAAGGCCGCCGCGCCGAGGGCGCCCAGCTGCTGCTGCACGAACACCGCGGTCGGCGGCTGCGGCCGGTCCGGTGTGGACGTGGCCACCACGATCAGGGACAGCTGTGCCGCCGTGATGCCCGCGGACTCCAGCGCGGCGCGGCCCGCCGCCGCCGCCAGGTGCGAGGTGGCCTGCCCCGGCGCGGCCCAACGCCGTTCCCTGATCGCGGTCTTACGGACGATCCACTCGCCGTCGACCCCGGCCGGAGCCCCGACCTCGTCATTGGAGACGATGCGGTCCGGCACCTGGGAGCCCGTACCGAGAACTGCGATATCGGTTGCGATACCGGTCATTCGCCTGCCCTACCCTCAACGCGACGTGAATGGACTGTGCTCATGGCCGGCGCCTGGACGGCCCCGCCGCACCCGCGCGCGGCGTGCGCGGGCAGCCTCCACGGGCCGCCCGCGCACTGGTGGACCCGCACGATGCCCTACCGCCGCTCGTAGATCCGCTTGTGGCCGCGCAGGGCGGCGAGACGGAACTGCCCGCTGCTCTGCACCGGCGTCGGGTAGTCCCCGCCGTCGGTGGGGAAGGACCGCTCGTGCAGCTCGCGGTAGCCCGCGTAGTCCAGCGGCTTGCGCCGCTCGATCGACGCGCGGTGCTCCGCCGTGCGCAGCTGCTCCCGGTAGCCGGGCACGACCTGTCCTGCGAAGAACTCGGCGACGCTGCCCGAGCCGTAGCTCAGGAAGCCGATCGAGCGGCCGGTCAGGTCCTCGGCCTGGTCGAGGAGCGCGGCCAGGCCCAGGTAGACCGACGCCGTGTAGCTGTTGCCGATCACCTTGTTGTACGCGGTGGTCCGTCCGAGCGCGTGCTCGATCGCGTCCTTGTCGGTGTCGTAGCCGCAGTAGTTCAGCAGGTGCCGGTGGGCCTTGTAGGCCATCTTCGTGAACGGCTGGTGGTAGCAGAACGCGGCGAACTCCTCCAGGGGGTGTCCGCCCTGCTCCGTGTAGTCCTTCCAGCAGCCCTCGACGGCCTGGAGGTAGGCGGAGATCGACTCCTGCCCGTCCACCAGCGCCGCGTCCCGGTAGTTGGGCCGCCAGAAGTCCATCACGTCCGCGGTGAACAGCCCCGAGGGGCCGTCGAGCCGCAGCAGTGCGGGGTCCGCGCCCACCAGCATCGCCACCGCGGCGGCGCCCTGGGTGGCCTCGCCGGGGCTGTCCAGTTCGTACTTGGACACGTCACTGGCGATCACGAGGACCTGCTGGGAGGGGTCGCGCGCGACGAGGCCCAGCGCGAACTGCAGCCCCGCGGTCGCCCCGTAGCAGGCCTGCTTCAGCTCCACCACCCGCGCCGCCGACGGCAGCCCGAGCAGCGAATGCACGTACACGCCACCGGACTTGGCCTGGTCGATCGAGGACTCGGTCGCGAAGACGACCGTACGGATGCGCTCGCTGCCGTGCCGCTCGATGATCGGCGCGGCCGCTGATGCGGCCAGCGTCACGATATCCTCGTCGGCCGCCGGCACGCTCATCGACTCCTGGCCGATGCCTATGTGGTACTTGCCGATCTCCGTGCCGTTGTACGCGGCGAGCGCCGTGTGCGGCAGAACGAACTCGGTCGTCGCGAACGACAGATCATGAATACCTATGCCTGAACCACTGGCCATGACTCACACACCGACCTTTTCCGTCTGGTTGTCGCGCTCCAACTGGACGTGCGCACGCATCAGTTCACCGGGGTTCGTCTGGGCGGCGAGGAGCGAGAGCTCTCCGCACAGGACCGTCGCCGCCCCGATGACCGCGAGCCTGCGGGCGTTCTCCCCGGGCTCGCGCTCTTCCCGGCAGCCGAGCCGGGCGAGGTTGGTCTCCACGAACTCGAGCCCCTTGCCGTTGCCCACGGTGCCGACGATCAGGTTCGGCAGGGTGCAGGCGAAGTAGAGGTCGCCGTCGCGGTCCTCGGCCATCGTGACGCCCTGGGAGCCCTCGACGATGTTGGCCGCGTCCTGGCCGGTCGCCAGGTAGAAGCCGAGCAGCATGTTGGCGTAGTGGGCGTTCGCCGAGCGGATGCCGCCGGCGAGCAGGGTGCCGAGCATGTTCTTGCGGATGTTCAGCTGGACGACCTTGGCGGCCGTCGTGTGCAGGACATCGGTGACGATGTCACGGGGGATCAGCAGCTCCGTGACCACGTTCTTGCCGCGGCCGAGGATGCCGTTGATCGCGGTGGCCTTCTTGTCCGTGCAGTAGTTGCCCGAGATCGACCCGTAGGAGATGCCGGGGATTGTCTCGAGCAGGTGCTTCAGGAGCGCGTCGGACGCGAGGGTCGCCATGTTGTGCCCGGACGCGTCACCGGTGGTGAACTCGAACCGGATGAACAGCAGGTTGGCGTTGATCTCGTGCCGGATGTTGATCAGCTGGGCGAACCTGCTGCAGCCGCGCACGACTTCGCGCAGCTCGTCGATCCGCGCGTCGATGGCGCGGGCGGCCACGTACGCGGTCTGCGCGTCCGTCGCCTCCACAAGGACCGAGCGGGTCATGCGCTCGTCGACGAGGGTGGCGACGATGCCTTCCTTGACCAGCCGGGACACCTTCGCGCCGCGGCCCACGGAGGGCCACAGCGGCGTCTCGTACGTGGCGAGCGGGACCTGGGTCTCGGTGGTGGCGACGTTCCCGGAGATGCGCACGGGTCCGACCCAGCGCATCGGGACGCCTGCTATTGCGTGTGTCTCGGTCATCGGGTGCTTCCCGTCAGCTCGTGGGCGGCCTCGGCGGAGCGCGAGCGCTGGGCGAAGGGCCCCGTCTCGATGCCCCGGTCGGCGCAGAAGTTACGGAGTTCGCCGTGGATCAGGAGATCGCAGCGCCGCAGGTCGGCGGGGGTGCGGGCGCCGAGCATGGTCTGCATGGCCGCCAGCTGGTCGAGCCAGGTCGAGATCTGCGCGATCAGCGCGGAGACGCCCTCGTCCTTCAGCGTGCGCAGGAACCCGCCGGAGACGCCGACGCCGGACGCGCCGAGCGCGAGGGCGCGGACCACGTCGAGCGCGTTGCGGACGCCGCCGGAGGCGAGGACGGGGATGCCGACGTCCTGCGTGTCGAGGAGGCACGCGGCGGTGGACTGGCCCCAGCCGTGCAGGAACGCGTACTCGCGCAGTTCCCTGCGGCCGTTCTCGATGCGGGCGAAGTCCGTGCCGCCCCGGCCGCCGAGGTCCGCGACCTGGACGCCCAGGGTCTCCAGGAGCAGGACGGTCTCACGGCTGAGGCCGTTGCCGACCTCCTTGACGATCACGGGGACGTCGACGGCCGCCGCGATCTTCTCGATCTGCGGGACCCAGGACGAGAACGACCGGTCGCCCTCGGGCATCGGCGTTTCCTGGGCCGTGTTGATGTGGATCTGCAGGGCGTTGGCCTGCACCAGGTCGATGGCGCTCTGTGCCTTGTCGACCGACGCGGTCGCGTTGACGTTGGCCAGGACGAACCCGTTGGGGTTCTCCTTGCGCAGCACGCTGAACGTGTCGGCGCACGACGGGTCCTTGAAGTACGCGCTCATGGAGCCGGAGGCGACGGCGACACCGGTCTCGCGGGCGGCGATGGCCAGGTCGCGGTTGATGACGCCGGTGCTGACGCTGCCGCCGGTCATCGCGTTGATGTAGAGGGGCACCGGCCAGGAGATGCCGGCGAAGGTCGTGGCCAGGGACACGTCCGGCCGGTCGATCCCGGCCAGGGCGTGGTGGACGAACGACACCTCGTCGAACTGGTTGTGTCCGCTGTGCTGACGCTGGTGCTCGACAGCGAGCCGGACGTGGTCGTCCTTGCGTTGAGAGATCATTCTTCGTTCCCTTCCATGGCGGGACGGATCGGCAGGGGCCGCACACCCGCCGTGGTCCACCGTTTCTGTACGTGAGCGATGTCCTGTGACACCTCGGCGTCGAGCAGCGCGATGCCGCAGTCGCCACCGCCCGCCCCCGAGGGCTTGGCCGCGCCGCCGACGGCTTCGGCGGCGTCGCACAGCGCGGTCAGCTCGGTCGTGAAGATGCCGAGCCCGACCGTTTCGTCGAGGCGCGCCAGCTCCTGTCTCGCCCGCCGGATCTGCCGCAGCAGGTCCTCGCGGTTGCCTTGCTCCAGTGCGTCGATCGAGGCACGCACGAAGTCGTTGGTGGTCTGCAGGAACCTCTGGTGGGAGGCGGTGCCCCGCCACGTCCGCCGGTGCAGGCCGGAGACGAGCGAGGAGGTCGAGGCGGGTGTGCCGGTCCAGCCGACCTCCAGCGAGAGGCCTTCGGGCGGGGGCAGCCTGCGCACCGCGAACCCCGGCCAGGGCTCCCGCAGCGCCTTCTCGACGCCCGATCTTCGGGCCAGGTCGAGCACGGCGGTACGGTCGGGCGCCTGATAGGCGAGCCAGCCGCCCCAGGTGCTCGCGGCGAGATCACCGCCGGAGGCCTTGGCCTCGATGCCCGCCGTGGCGAGCATCGCGAGGCGGTACCGGGCGTCGCGGGACAGATCGAGGCCGCAGAAGGCGGCCACCGCGTCGACGGTCGCCACGGTCACCGCGCCGCTGGACCCCAGCCCGAACTTCGTGCCGTTGTCGTGCAGCCCGCTGGCCACCGAGACGTCCAACGCCGGTGCGGGCAGGCCGCGTTCGGCAAGGAGCAGGGTCACGGTCTCGACGGCCGCCGCCACATGGGCCAGGCCGTCGCGGAGTAGCTGTCCGTCCTGCGGCTGCGCTCCGCCGAGCCGGCCGTCCCGCCACCGGCAGTGCGCCGTGCGCGGCAGGAGGTCGGAGGAGAGGCTGACGCCGCCGGGGGCGCCGGGTTCGGAGACGGTGACGGTGACGTAGCGGTTGACCGCCACCAGGATCGCCGGGTTGCCCGGCTCCACCACCGCGTACTCGCCCGCGACGAACAGCTTGCCCGGCGCGCGCCGGGCGACCGTCCGCTGCGGGGACATCACCCGTCCTCGTTCAGCAGCCGTGCTCCCGGGCCGGGTCGCGCGATGTGGATCGCGCCGCCCTGCGCGGCGCCGCGCACCACGTCGGCGACCCGGTCCGCGTCCGCGCTGCGGCAGAGCACCTTCACGTTCGGCCCGGCGTCCATGGTCGCGTAGGCCGCCACGCCGTCGCGCCGGAGCCGCAGCACGCTGTCGAGCACGGTGAGCGTGGCGGGCGAGAGGTAGCGCACCGCGGGACGGGCCGCCAGCATCGTGGCGTGCATGCCGAGCGCGTTGCGCTCCGCGATCTCGCCGACCGCTTCGAGGTCGCCGCGGCCGAGCGCCAGGCGCATGTCGGCCAGGTCGTCCTTGCTGGAGACGGCCCAGGGCTCGTAGAGGGGCGAGGTGTCGACGGTGCGTCGCATGGCCGCCCGGCTGGACACGTCCTTGGGTCCGGCGTTGACGACGGCGACGACGAGGGCGGGGTCGAGGGGGCCCGCGGGCACCGGCTCGGCGTACGAGCTCAGGTCCGCCTCCTCGTCCGTGCCGTCCGCCCGGCCCGCGTGCCAGACCACGAAGTCCCCGAAGAGGGACCGGGAGGCCGATCCGGAGCCGCGCCGGGCCAGGCGCGACAGCGCGGTGACGTCGAGGTCGAGGCCGTAGGCGGCGGCCGCGGCCAGGGCCAGGGCGGCGAATCCGCTGGCGGAGGAGGCGAGGCCCGCCCCGGTGGGGACGGTGTTCTCGGTGTCCACGACGGCCGGGTGGCCGACCCCGGCCAGCTCGCGCACCAGGTCGAGGAAGGTGATGATGCGCTGTCGCGCGTCGCCCTCCGCGGGCTTGCCGCCGAGCGTCACCTCGTCGTGACCGGCGTCGGGGGCGAGTCGGACCCGGGTGGTCGTCGGGAAGATGTCCAGGGTCATGGAGAGGCTGTCGGTGCGCGGCAGGATGAGCCGCTCGTCGCGCTTGCCCCAGTACTTGATGAGGGCGATGTTCGGGTGCGCCACGGCGGTCGCGGCACCCGCCGTGTCCGTGGCCGCGCGCACCGCCGTGTCCGCCGCGCGCACTGTCGTGTCCGTGGCCGCCCGCACCGCGGTGGCCTGCTGTTCAGCGCCCATGGCCGGCGAACCCCCTCAGCGGTACGACCCACGTCTGTACGGCGCCGGCCTCGTGCAGCTGCCGGGTCACCGCGCTCGCCTGTTCCGACTGGGTCAGCGCGATCACGCAGCCGCCTATGCCACCCCCCGTGATCTTGGCGCCGAGGCTGCCCGCCCCGAGCGCTCCCTCGACCAGTGCGTCGATCCGACCGGTGCTCAATCCGGCGGCGCGCAGCAGCTCGTGATACTCCGTCATGCGCGAGCCCAGCTCCTCGGACTTGCCGTCCGCGAGGGCGTGCCTGGACTCGTCGGTGAGCTCCGTGGCACGGCGTACGAACCGCTCCTGCGCACCGGAGTGGCGCTGGAAGCCTTCGCGCAGCAGCCCGACGGCGTCCTTGGTGCGTCCCACCTCGCCGCTGTCGGCGACGATGAACAACCCGTCGCAGCCGATCGGCAGTTCCTCGGCCAGGCCCTGCTGGAACAGCAGGGGCCCGGACGCGCCCACCGCGATGGCGTCGACGCCGCTGGCGCGGCCGTGTGCGACGTTCTCGGCGGTCTGCACCAGGTCGAAGGCGGTCTGCGGGGTGACCTCGCGGTCGAAGAGGTCGGCAAGGGCGAAGACGACCGCCCGCGCGCAGGCCGCGCTGGATCCGAGGCCGCGGCCCGGCGGGATCGCGCAGTCCAGGATCACGTCGAGGTGTACGCCGTCGGTCACGTCCATGGTCGACCGGAATTCGGCGGTCAGCCGCCGCAGCCAGTCGGACGCCTGCGTCGCCACCGGCCGCGAGGCGGAGCCGGTCATCGTCAGGGACACGCCGCCGGTGTCGTCCGGCGTCCTGGCGGACCAGCCCGCGCTGGCCGTGACGGTCAGTTGGGGCACCGGAAGCGCCAGGGCGGGAGCGCCGTAAACAACCGCGTGCTCCCCCAGCAAAATGGTCTTCGCATGGGCGCGGCCGATACCGACCGAGCGAACGCGACGGATTTCTGACACCCCCTCCGCCGAGGCCGGTGGCGTCAACGCACTCAGCTCCCTTTGTCTTTTCTGCATGGAGATCGCATCATCCTGAGTTCTGGGTAGGAATGAAGCCGGCCCGGTGCCGACAGAGCCTCGGCCGTTCCAGAAGAATGGGCTTGGTGAGAAGCAGTGAATTGCTTCTCACCAAGCCCTTTTTTCTTCTAGCCTCTGGGCGTGCGACGCCCGGCGAGGATGGCGATCGTCTCACGCATCGGAATGCAGGAGCTTCTCAACACGCTTCTGCCACTGGTAGTACGTAGCGATCTTGTGGTACTCGCCCTTGGGCGTCGACGCGATGCCGTAGACATAGTTGTGGCCCTCGAAAGGAGCATCCTTGATGATGCGCTCGAAGGTCGGGGCCAAGTCCACGGGAAGGCCGAGCGGCTCCGGCGTCATGACGGAGTAGGTGAAGCGCTCGATCTTCGGGGAGTCCCAGCTCAGGGTGGTGTAGATGGTGAACGACCGCTCGCAGAACTTGAGCAGCTCCTCGCTCGGCGCCGCCAGCCCGAGTTCGCCGAGAATCGCCTTGACCCCCTTCTCCTGGAAGACCTCGGCCGGTACCCGGTCGCCGACGCCGCCACCGAAGTACAGGTTGACCGTGCGCTTCGCGTAGTCGATCCCGAGCACGCTCACCATGTCGGTGAGGCCCCACTTCTCGAAGAAGCCGAGATTCGCGGCCACACTCGGCGGGACCGAGGGGAGCTTGACGAGATCGGAGAGCTTCACCAGCTTCTCCGCGTCGGGGAAGGCCCAGCCCTTCGTGAATCCGCCCGCGACTCCGAAGTCGACGCCGTAGCTGCCGATGGGGAGTTCTTGGTGGATCTCCTTCAGCAGACTGCCGACGGCGTGGTCCGTCTTCGGGGTCAGGCCCTTCTCCAGAGCGCGGCCGTAGAGGTCCACGTCCTTCGGGAGCATCGTGAAGCGGCAGTCGAGGTCGTCCGCGCTGCTGCCGGTCGAGGCCCGGAAGGAGATCACGGACTGTCCGATCACGTCCTGGAAGGCTTCCAGAATGGGCCAGACCTTGTCGCGCGAGGCGGTGACGTCCACCAGCTGAGCCGTCTTCTCGAGGATCGAGTACAGCTTCGTCAACTCGGCGGTTTCCGGCATTTTTCCTCCATTGATCGATCTCGGCTTCAGGTGGCGACGAACACGTCATGGGGGCACACCAGAAGCCCGTACGGCCTCATCGCGGCACGACGAAAGGGCTGCAAAGGAAAGCGTCCACGCCCGGGCAGCTCCCTGACCCGGCCTGTCGGCGGCGACTCCGGGCGCACCGGGCAGGACCACGCGCCGACGACGTGCGGGAAGGGAAGGGGAATCAGCACTGCGCCGAGCAGAAGCCTGGCCTCATCCGCACGAGCGGGCGGCCACGGCAGTCAACCCGGCGTCTCGCGGCGGGTTTTGGGCATAATCGGCGTGCAGAAATAGTGACACGGGGGGAGCCGCCGAGCCAAGGGGTCCATAAGTGACGCGGGTCACACCGCGACCCGCGTGCGCGCCCCTCGGCTCGGCGCGGCGGACGTCATCACACGTACTGGCAGATCCCCCGCGGCAGATACGAGCCGTGTCCCGCGCGCCCCGCGTACGTCCGGCCCTCGATCACCGGCACGCCCCGGGACAGCACGGTCTCCACCCGTCCCGTCACCCGCTTGCCCTCGTACGCCGAGTAGTCGACGTTCATGTGGTGCGTCCGAGCCGACATGGTCTGCTCGGCGTGCGGGTCGTAGATGACGATGTCCGCGTCGGCACCCGGGGCGATCGTGCCCTTCTTCGGGTACAGGCCGAACATCCGGGCCGGCGTCGCGCAGGCGACCTCGATCCAGCGGCGCCGGCTGATGTGCCCGTCGACGACGGCCTGGTGCAGCAGGTCCATCCGGTTCTCGACGCCCGGCATGCCGTTCGGGATCTTCGAGAAGTCGTCGCGGCCCATCTCCTTCTGCCCCTTGAAGCAGAAGGGGCAGTGGTCCGTGGAGACCACCTGCAGATCGTTCGTGCGGAGCCCGCGCCACAGCACCGCCTGATGCTCGCGCGGCCGCAGCGGCGTCGAGCAGACGTACTTCGCGCCCTCGAAGTCGGGCTCCGCGAGGTTGTCGGTCGACAGGAAGAGGTACTGCGGGCAGGTCTCCCCGAAGACCGGGAGCCCCTCGTCCCTGGCCCGGGTGAGTTCGGCGACGGCCTCCTGCGCCGACACGTGCACCACGTACAGCGGGGCGCCCGCCACCTGGCTCAGCTTGATCACCCGGTGCGTCGCCTCGGCCTCCAGGAGCGCCTTCCTGACCTCCCCGTGGTAGCGCGGGTCCCGCTCACCCCGTGCCAGCGCCTGCTCCACGAGGACGTCGATGGCCAGGCCGTTCTCGGCGTGCGTCATCACCAGACCGCCGTTGGAGCTCGCCTGCTGCATCGCCCGCAGGATCTGTCCGTCGTCGGAGAGGAAGACACCGGGATAGGCGGTGAAGAGCTTGAACGAGGTGACGCCACCGGTGACGAGCCGGTCCATCTCCTTGAGCGACGACGCGTTCACGTCGGACATGATCATGTGGAAGCCGTAGTCGACGGCGCACCGCCCGGCCGCCTTCTCGTGCCACGCGTCGAGGCCCTCCGCGAGGGTCCCGCCCTTGGGCTGGATCGCGAAGTCGATGATGGTGGTGGTGCCGCCCCAGGCCGCGGCGCGGGTGCCGGTCTCGAAGGTGTCCGCGGCGAGGGTGCCACCGAACGGCATCTCCATGTGCGTATGGGCGTCGACGCCGCCCGGGATCACGTACTTCCCGGTGGCGTCGAGCACGCGGTCGGCGGTCCACCCGTGGCTTTCGCGGGTGGCCATGGCCGCGACACGGCCGTCCTCCACCAGCACGTCGACGGGCAGTTCGTCGGAGGCCGTGATGACCAGGCCGCCGGTGATCAAGGTGCGGTTACTCATGTGGTGCGCTCCCTTTCCTGCGGGCCTGTGAGGCCGTACGTACGTGAGGTCGCCGCGGCTAGGCCGCCCTCCGGGCGAACGACGCGAGTTTGACGACAGGGCCTAGGCGCTCCGCAGCGCCCGCTCCAGAATCGCGGCGCCCTCCTCCGCCTCCGCCACGGTCAGCGAGAGCGGCGGGGCGACGCGCAGCACGCTGGTGTCGTGCCCGCCGCCCTTGCCGATGAGCAGGCCGCCCTCGCGGGCCGCCTCAAGCACGGCGGCGGCCGCCCGCGGGTTGGGCCGGTCCGTGCCGGGCTCGACCAGTTCGACGCCGATCATCAGGCCCCGGCCGCGCACCTCGCGCACGACGGGAAGTTGGGCGCAGATCGCCCGCAGCCGCTCGATGAGGAGTCCGCCGACGCGCCGGGCGTTGCCCTGGAGGTCGTGCTCCAGGAGGTACGCGAGGTTGGCGAGGCCGGCCGCCATGGTGACCGGGGAGCCGCCGAACGTCGAGATGGAGTTGGCGTCGAGGGAGTTCATCACCTCGGCGCGGGCCACCACACCGCCGATCGACATGCCGTTGCCGATGCCCTTGGCGAAGGTGAGGATGTCCGGCGGGCCGCTCTGCGCGTGCGCCTGCCAGCCCCAGAAGTGCTCGCCCGTGCGCCCCCAGCCGGTCTGCACCTCGTCGGCGATCCACAGGATGCCGTGCTCGTCCAGGACCTCGCGGAAGGCCGCGTACAGGCCGTCGGGCGGCGAGGTGAAGCCGCCGACTCCCTGGATCGGCTCGGCGATCAGCGCGGCCACTCCCCCGCGGCCCTGCCCGAGCATGTCCCGCAGGTCGGCGACGCAGGCCGCGGTGAACTCGGCGTCGCTCAGTTCCGCGTACGGGCCGCGGCTGCGGACACCGCCGTGCACGTACAGCGTCTGGAGCGGCGAGAGGCTGGTCGGCGACCACGACTGGTTGCCGGTGATGCCGACGGTGGTGAAGGAGCGGCCGTGGTAGCTGTTGCGCATCGCCAGGATCTGGTTCGAGCGGCGGTGCGCGGTGGCGAGCAGCAGCGCGGCGTCGTTGGCCTCGGTGCCCGAGGTGGTGAAGAAGACGCGGGCGTCGGGGATGCCGGACAACGCCGCGATTCGCTCGGCGAGTTCGACCATCGGCCGGTTGAGGTAGAGGGTCGAGGAGTGGACGATCCGGCCCGCCTGCTCGCTCACCGCCTTGGTGACCTCGGGCAGGGCGTGTGCCGTCATCGTGGTGAGGATGCCGCCGAAGAAGTCGAGGTACTTCCTGCCGTCGGCGCCCCACACGTAACGGCCCTCGCCGTGCGTGAGCTCCATGGGCCGCTGGTAGTAGAGCGCGAGCCAGTCGGGCAGTACCGCTTTGTGGCGGTCGTACAGGTCGGTCACGGCTGCACCAGCCCTTCGTAGGCGTCGGGGCGTCGGTCGCGGTAGAACGCCCACTGCTGGCGTACTTCCTCGATGAGGGCGAAGTCGAGGTCCCTGACGACGAGTTCTTCGTTCTTGTCACTCGCGGCCTCGCCGACGAACTGCCCCCGGGGGTCGACGAAGTACGACGTCCCGTAGAAGTCGTTGTCGCCGTACTCCTCCTGGCCGACGCGGTTGATCGCGGCGATGAAGTACTCGTTGGCGACGGCGGCCGCGGGCTGTTCGAGCTGCCAGAGGTGGGCGGAGAGGCCGCGCGAGGTGGCGGAGGGGTTGTAGACGATCTGGGCGCCACCCAGGCCCAGCTGCCGCCAGCCCTCGGGGAAGTGGCGGTCATAGCAGATGTAGACGCCGACCTTGCCGACGGCGGTGTCGAAGACGGGCCAGCCGGCGTTCCCCGGCTTGAAGTAGTACTTCTCCCAGAATCCCTTGACCTGCGGGATGTGGTGCTTGCGGTACTTGCCGAGGTAGCTGCCGTCGGCGTCGATCACGGCCGCGGTGTTGTAGTAGAAGCCGGACTGCTCGATCTCGAAGACGGGGACGACGATGACCATGCCGGTCTCGCGGGCGAGCTCCCGCATGCGCGTGACGGTGGGTCCGTCCGGCACGGGCTCCGCCCAGCGGTAGTGCTCCGGCTCCTGGACCTGGCAGAAGTAGGGGGCGTTGAAGACCTCCTGGAACCCGATGATCCGCGCGCCCTGCCGGGCGGCCTCCCGGGCGTGCTCCTCATGCTTGGCGATCATGGATTCGGTGTCGCCTGTCCAGGTCGCCTGGACCAGTGCGGCGCGTACGACGTTGACCATGAGCTGCTCCTTCGCAGGTCCTTGAGAGGACGTCAGAGAGCTTCTACGCACGTAGACTTGCTGCGTGGATTAGGAGAACGTAAGCCTCCGCCGACGGGCTGAGCAAGACCATCGCCGTCAACCGGCGGAGTCGATCATGTTTCGCACCCGAGCGGGCCAGAAACGGGCGGAAAGCGGCAGAAGCACGGCAGCGCGGGGCCCGCCCGGGCGGCCGCCAGGCCCAGTGGCTCCCGCGGGACGGCTTCGGTCAGGCGCTGAATCCCGCGACGCGCAGGGCATGCACCAGGTCCCAGTGGTGTTCGTCCGAGACCGCCTTGGCCGTCTCCAGGAGGACGGGGATGAGGCGGTGCGGGTCGGTGTGCGCGCAGCGGGCCACGTCCTCGGGGGTGCGGACGCGCAGGTAGGAGTCGAGGAGCGCGCGGGCCTCCCGCTCGCGGCCCGCGTCGATCAGCGCGAGGATCGCCTCGGCGATCTCGGGAGCGGGGCGCGCGACGCCCTGGCGCAACAGCTTCCTGCAGTCGTCGCCGCGGCCGGCCCCGGCGAGCGCGTCCGCCAGCGCCACGAGCCGGTCGGGCGGCAGGGACGCGGCCTCCCACAGCAGGGTCGCCCAGTCCGCGCCGAGGCCCGCCCGGTGCAGCTCCCCGGCGAACAGGGGCAGCCGGGACGCGGGCCAGGCCGCGGCCTCGACGAGCACGCCGTGCGCCTCGCCGCTGCGGCCCTCGCCCCGGAGCCGGATGAGGTCCCGTACGGCGTCGGAGGTGATGCGCTCCTCGGAACCGGCGTCGGCATCGGCGTCGGTACCGCCACCGACGTCGGCGGGCGGCGGTGGCTCCTGCGCGGCGGCGGACGCGAACCGCGCGCCGCGGGGCGCCCTCCCCGCCTCCGCCGGGGCCTGCGGCGCCGTGCCCGGGCCGGCCACGCCCTCTCCGCCGCCGTCCCCGAGCCCGGCGAACCGTGCGCCGCGCGGGCGCCGCCGGGACCGCTCTGCGCGCTCCGGAGTCGCTCCCGGCGCCGGATTCTGCCGGGGCACGCGGAGTTCGCCCTCCGCCACGTCGAAGGGGTGGGGCGAGGCGTGGGCGTGCTCATCCACCGGGGCGTACGCGCCCTCGGCGGACTCCGCACCGGCGGCCCCGCCGAAGCCCCGGTCGAAGGCCTCGCCGACGTCCCCGCGTGCGGTTCCGGCGAAGTCGCCGCCCGGCGCCGGAGTGCCGAGGTCGACCCACGAGGGGCGCGCCGTCTCGGTCAGGCGGTCCATCCGCTCCTGGAGTTCGGCGCAGCGGGCGGTCGCCCGCTCCTGGTCGTCGCGCACCCACGCGAGGTCGAGGTTGACGCGGTCCACGTCGTCGGCGTGGACCGCCTCGGCCAGCTGCTGCGACAGGTCCGCCTGCCGCTCCAGGGCGACCCGCTGCTCCCTGAGCATCATGTCGAGCCGGTCGCTGAGGAGTTCGCGCCCGCCCGGCCGGGCGTCGTACGCGTCGAGGGAGGCCCGGTGCAGGGCGCGTGCCCTGCCCGTCTCCCGCTCGGCCTCCGGGACGCCGCGGTCCGCCGCGAGGTCGTGGAGCAGCGCCTGCACCACGTCCCAGGGCGGCACCTCGGCGCCCTCCAGGCAGGCGCGCATGCCGTCGGGGTCGCGCTGCCAGAACACGCCGCACCAGCCCGCGTCCTGGTCGAGCAGCCCGACCAGACTCCTCAAATACCTTGCGAACTCCCTGACTTCTTCCGGGAGTTGTCCTACTGACATCTGTCCAGCACCGCCCCGTGGAGACTTGGAGTCTTCCGGTCCGGAAGATAACACCAGATGAGTTACGGGACGACTACATGCGGTTTGCCGCTCCCTGGCACATGCGGTTTTCCGCCCCCTGGTACATACGGTTTTCCGCTCACTGGTCGGGACGTACCACCATCGCCGATCCGCCGCCCCTGCGGACCTTCTCCGCGGCCGCGAGCCACTTGCCGCCGGGCAGCCGCTGCACGCCCGTGGCCGCGCCGATCTCGGGGTTCTGCTTGAAGGAGTGCCCGACCGCCTCCAGGGACTTACGGGTCCGGCTGTTCCAGAGCTCCGGTTCGAGCTCGGTCTGCGCGGCGTTGCGCTGGCTCGCGCGCGGCGCGGCGATCGCATCGACGAGGGGAAGGCCCCGGTCGACGAAGCCCGTCAGGGTCTGCAGGACGGTCGTGACGATGGTCGCGCCGCCCGGCGAGCCGAGCGCCACCACCGGCTTGCCGTCCTTGAGCACGATGGTCGGGGCGATCGAGGAGCGCGGCCGCTTGCCGGGGCCCGGCAGGTTCGGGTCGTGCACCGCCGGGTCGGCGGGCGCGAAGGAGAAGTCGGTGAGTTCGTTGTTGAGCAGGAAGCCGCGGCCCGGGACGGTGATGCCGCTGCCGCCCGTCGATTCGATGGTGAGGGTGTACGCGACGACGTTGCCCCACTTGTCGGCCACCGTCAGGTGCGTGGTGTTCTCGCCCTCGTACGTGGTCGGGGCCGCCCGGCCGCCCGCGCGGCACGCCCGGGGGTGGCGCGGATCGCCGGGCGCGAGCGGGCTCTTGAGGACGGCGTCGTCCTTGATGAGGCACTCCCGCGAGTCGGCGAACCGCTGCGAGAGGAGCTGCTTCGTCGGTACGTCCTCGAAGGCGGGGTCGCCCACCCAGCGCCCCCGGTCGGCGAAGGCGACGCGGCTGGCCTCGATGTAGCGGTGCAGGTACTTCGTCCTGGACGCCTCGGAGAGGTCGGTGCGCTCCAGGATGTTGAGGGCCTCGCCGACGGTCGTGCCGCCGGAGGACGAGGGGGCCATGGAGTAGACGTCGAGACCGCGGTAGGAGGCCTTCGTGGGCTTCTGCCGCTTCACCCCGTACTCCGCGAGGTCCCTGACGGAGAGGGCGCCCGGCCGGACGACGCGGCCGGATTCCGGGTCGACGGGCGGCTTGTTCACCGTGCGCGTGATGTCCTTGGCCAGCTTGCCGCGGTACAGCGCGTCGACGCCCTCACGGCCCAGTTCCCGGTAGGTGCTCGCCAGGTCGGGGTTCTTGAACGTGGAGCCGACCACCGGCAGCCTGCCGTGCGGCAGGAACAGTTCCGCCGTGGCGGGGAAGTCCTTGAACCGCGCCTGGTTGGACTTGGTCTGCGCGCGGAACGTCGGGTCGACGGTGAAGCCGTCGCGCGCGAGGCGCTCGGCGGGCTTCAGGAGCGTGCGCAGGCTTTTGCTGCCCCAGGTGTCGAGCGCCGAGCGCCAGGTGGCGGGCGTGCCGGGGGTGCCGACGCCGAGGCCGCTGGTGACCGCGTCCGCGAAGGGGATCGGCTTGCCGTTCTCCAGGAACAGCCCGGAGTCGGCGGTGCGCGGGGCCGTCTCGCGGCCGTCGATGGTGCTGACCTCGTGGGTCCTTGCGTTGTAGTGGACGAAATACCCGCCGCCGCCCACGCCCGCCGAGTACGGCTCGGTGACGCCGAGCGCGGCGGCGGTGGCGACGGCCGCGTCCACGGCGTTGCCACCCTTCTTGAGCACCTCGATGCCGGCCGCCGAGGCGTCCGGGTCGACGCTGGCGACGGCGCCGCCCTCGCCGACGGCGACCGGCACCTTGGCCGGGGTCCTCACCGGCCCGTGTGCGGGTGCCGGTTCCGCTGAGCGCGCGGGCGAAGGGGGCGCGGCCGCACCGACCGACACCAATACCCCTCCGACCGTCCATAGCGTCAGATTCCGTACGACAGCGCGACGCATCCGTACCTCCAGTCAACAACCGTCTGCGCAGCGTAACTTCGCAGCCCCCGTCGCGTCAGGACCTCCTCGAACACGGGTCCGGCAGCCCGCTAGCATGCGCCCCCATGACTGAAGACGTGCGGAACATCGTCCTCGGCCTGATCGCGGTCGGCATCAGCGCCGTCCTTGGCTGGCTCCTCCGCGGCCACCTGTGGAAGCGCAGGCTCCGCCGCAAGCAGGCCTTCTTCGGGCTGCCCGACAACTCCGAGTCGCTCCTTGTGGTGAACCGCGACGCGGGCGGCCCGGAGCTCATGGTGGTGCGCCAGGACGTGTTCGCGCTCATCGAGCTGGCCGCGGTGATCAAGGAGTGCGGCGCGCACGCCCAGGTCGTCGCGCACGACGCGGCCCAGCAGGGCTTCGGCGAGCGCACCGAGTTCTGTGTGGGGTCTCCGGTGGCGAATCGCCGCATGGCGGCCCATATGCACTCCCTGCTGCCGGGCGTCCGGGTGAACACCGAGCCGGAGCCGGTCCCCGACCGCGGCGCCTTCCAGATCGGCAGCGAGCGCTACCGCCTGGAGTCGGGCCTCACCGAGCACGTGATCCTCGCGCGGCTCACCGCGGACCAGGGCCAGGCCGCGCGCCCCGTCTTCCTCTTCTGCGGCCAGCGCGCGGTCGCCAGCCAGGCGGCCACCCGCTATCTGGCCCGCCACCACGAGAAGCTCGCCCGCAAGCACGGCAACAACTCCTTCGTGCTGCTCCTGAAGATCGTCAATTCGCAGGCGTACGGACCCGACGTCGTCGAGCTCGTCGCGGACGTGACGCGCGAGGCCCGGGCCCCGCTGCCCGTACCGGCCGCCCGCTCCTCCCATCGCGCCAAGTGACGCGCCCCTCACGGAGCGCCGACACCATTCGGGCTCTTCTGTGACCTAGCAGGCATTTTCCGGACAACAGACAACCCGTCGGGGCGATCCGCCCTCTCTCCGTGCAGTCCACATTCGCACGGAGGTACGTTCCTTGACCCCCCAGAGCTCTTCGAGCCGCCGACGCCCCCTTCGCACCCGCCACGCGGCGGCAGCGGGCCTCGCGGTGCTCACCGCCGCACTGACCGCCTGTTCCGGCGGCAGCGGCTCGTCCGGCGCGGAGGCCGCCGAGAAACCGAAGATCTCGGTGAACCTCTCCGGACAGCAGGCGAAGGCGGGCGGCCCGGTCACGGTGAAGCTGGCCGACGGCCGGCTCAAGGAGGTGACGGTCGCCGACGACAAGGGCGCGAAGCTGCCCGGCAGGATATCCGCGAACGGCACCACCTGGACCTCGCAGCGCACGGTGGCGCCCGGCACCGCGTACCGGGTCGAGGCGAGCACGGACAAGGGCGGCAGCGCGAAGTCGTCCTTCAGGACGGCCGCGCCCGACCAGGTCAACAAGGTGACCCTCGCCCCGGGCAAGGGCACCACGGTCGGCATCGCCCAGCCCCTGTCGATCACCTTCGACCACCCGGTGCGCAACAAGGCCGAGGTCGAGAAGGCCCTCAAGGTGACGACGTCGAACGGCACCACCGGGTCCTGGGGCTGGATCAAGAACTACGACGGCAAGGACCGCGTCGACTGGCGCCCCAAGGAGTACTGGAAGTCCGGCACGAAGGTGAAGCTGGACGCCCGCCTGAACGGCATCGACTCGGGCGGCGACGACTGGTTCGTCCGTGACTACGCAACGAACTTCACCGTCGGCAAGAGCCAGGTCGTCAAGGTGGACCTGGACAGCAAGACGGCGACGCTGAAGCGCGACGGCAAGACGGTGAGGTCGATGCCCATGTCGGCCGGCACCCCCGGCGGCGAGAAGGCCTCCTGGGGCGGCACCTCCGTCCTGATGTCGAAGGAGGGCACGATCAACATGCGCTCCGAGACGGTCGGGCTCTCCGGCAGCAACAGCTACAACAAGATGGTCGACGACTCGATGCGCCTGACCTGGTCGGGCATGTACGCGCACGCGGCCCCCTGGAACGCCTCGTACTTCGGCAACACCAACCACAGCTCGGGCTGCATCGGCATGAGCGACGGCGACGCGGGCTGGCTCTACGGCCAGGCCCAGCCGGGCGACCCCTTCGAGGTCACCGGCAGCGGCTCGAAGGGCGTCCCGGACCCGGGCAACGGCTACGGCGAGTGGAACCTCTCCTGGTCCGACTGGCAGACGAAGAGCGCGCTGAAGTAGTCGCCACCTCTTCAACTATCGTTACCGGGGCGTAACTTACCGATGGGTTACCCCCGGTAAAGCATCGCGGTTACCGTCGGGTCACTTTGCACTTTCAACGAGTGAGGAAGTGATCCGTGAGAGCTCCGCACCCGCACCGGGCCCTGCGCACGACCACCGTCGGCGCCGTCTCCGCGACCCTCGTCGCCGGCGCCGCCTTCGGTATCGCCCCGACGGCGCAGGCGGCACCGGCCGCCGCGCCGCCGGCCGCGAGCTCCGGCGCCACCGCCGAGGCTCGCTTCGTCGACATCCCCGGCGACGGCGGCACCGTCCTCAAGGCCAACGTCTTCACCCCCAACGGCGCGAAGCCGGGCGCCAGATACCCCTCCATCGTGCTGCCCACCAGCTGGGCCATGCCCCAGATCGAGTACGTCGCCCAGGCCCAGAAGCTCGCCGACACGGGCTACGTCGTGGTCAGTTACAACTCGCGCGGCTTCTGGCAGTCCGGCGGCGAGATCGAGACCGCGGGCCCCGAGGACATCGCCGACGCGTCCAAGGTCATCGACTGGACGCTGGAGAACACCCCGGCCGACCCCTCGAAGGTCGGCATGGCGGGCGTCTCGTACGGCGCGGGCATCAGCCTGCTCGCCGCCGGGCACGACAAGCGCGTCAAGGCCGTCGCCGCCATGAGCGGCTGGGGCGACCTCATCGACTCGATCTACAGCGGCCGCACCCAGCACGCCCAGGCGGCGGCCCTGCTCGGCGGCGCGGGCGCGCTCACGGGCCGGCCGAGCGCCGAACTCCAGCAGACGCTGAAGGACTTCCTCGGCTCCCACCTGGACAAGGAGGACGAGATGATCGCGTGGGGCGCCAAGCGCTCCCCCGCGACCTACCTCGACCGGATCAACGAGAACGGCGCCGCCGTCATGCTCGGCAACGCCTGGGGCGACACGCTCTTCCCGCCGAACCAGTACGCCGAGTTCTACGAGCGCCTGACCGGCCCCAAGCGCCTGGAGTTCCGCCCCGGCGACCACGCGACGGCCGAGGCGACGGGCCTGCTCGGCCTGCCCAACGACACCTGGACGTCCACGCGGCGCTGGTTCGACCACTACCTCAAGGGCGCGGACAACGGCATCGACAAGGAGCAGCCGGTCCAGCTCAAGTCCCGTTCGGAAGGCGACTACGAGGGCTACCCGGACTGGAAGTCGGTGGGCCCCACCCGCAAGAAGATCGCGATGGCCGGGAACACCACGATCCGCACGAACGTCGACTCGGGCGCCAACGGCGGCATCGCCATCCTCTCCAACGCCCTCGACCAGTTCCTGAAGATCCCGCCGATGGCCTCGGTGCCGCTGCTCCCGCGCCGCTACACGGGCGTCTGGCAGTCGGAGCGGTACGCGTCGGTCCAGAAGGTGCGCGGGACCGCGAAGCTGCACACGACGCTCTCCAGCACCAAGGAGAGCGGCACCCTCGTCGCGTACCTCTACGACGTGGGGCCGCTCGGCCTCGGCAAGCTGGTCAGCAACGCGCCGTACACCTTCCACGGCAAGACGCCCGGAAAGCCGTTCGGCGTGGACCTGGAGCTGTTCTCCACGGCCTACGACGTACCGGCGGGGCACAAGCTCGCCCTGGTCGTCGACACGGTCGACCCGCTCTACATCGAGCACAACCCGTCCGGCGCGCAGCTGACCTTCTCCTCGCCGGAGGCGGACCCGTCGTACGTGTCCGTTCCCCTGCGCGAGCAGTGATCTCCGGCTGCTGCCGAATCGGGTCTGGCCCTTCGAGCTGCTGCACTCCCCCTACGGCCCCAACGGCGTGGGGGGACCCCCGGGCAGCAGCGTCCCTGGTTCCGCCGGGGCCACATCCGCGGCCTCGGTCTTGGGATTGCGCCGCTGACGCCTGGACACCCACTGGGCGAACCACGACAGCAACATGCACATCCCGATGTAGATCGGTGAGATCACCATGACCACGGGGATGAAAGGCAAATCGTAGTCGAGGTTCGAAGCGATCAGCTTCCCGGCGTGGAGGAACTCCTCGTAGGTGATCAGATAACCGAGCGAGGTGTCCTTCAGGGCCACCACCAACTGGCTGATGATGGCGGGCAACATGGCACGAACGGCCTGCGGTACGAGGACGTGTCCCATGACCTGTGTCTTGCGCATTCCGAGTGCGTAGGCCGCCTCCCGCTGCCCCCTCTCCACGGAGTTGACGCCGGATCGGAAGACCTCGGCGAGTACGGAACCGTTGTAGAGCGTGAGTCCGGCGACCAGCGCGGGAAGCGGCTGGACCTTCAGCGCCACGAAGACGAAGAAGATCATCACCAGCACCGGCATGGCCCGGAAGAACTCCACGACGAGTGTGGCGGCCCAGCGCACGGGCCGGTGGTCGGAGAGCCTGCCCGTGGCGAGCAGGCCGCCGAGCGCGAGCGCGAGGACCGCGGAGATCGCGAAGGCCTTGAGCGTGTTGCCGAGGCCGCGCAGGAGGAGTTCCTGGATGCCCTGGTACTCGAAGGGCGTCCACTTCGTCGACGTGAACTGGTCGGTGTCGAAGAGCAGGTACAGGATCCAGCCGACGAGCGCGAGCACGATCAGGGTGGAGATCGCCCCGTACAGCTTGTGCCGTCGGACGGTTCGGGGGCCCGGGATGTCGTAGAGGGCGGTGGAATCGTGGGAGAGGGCTTTCATCGGGCGACTCCCCAGCGCTTTTCGAGGACATTGAAGATCGCGCTGATGGCGAGGGTGATGACGAGGTAGCCGACGGCGATCCAGACGAACGTCCAGATGATGCTGTAGCCCAGCTCGTTGAGGGTCTTGTACGTGCCGAGCAGCTCGGTGACGCTGAACGCGCCCGCGATCGCCGAGTTCTTGGCGAGCGCGATGAGGTTGGAGCCGACCGGCGCGATGACGGACCGGAAGGCCTGCGGCAGGACCACCATGGACAGGGTCTGGCCGAAGGACATGCCAAGGCTCCGGGCCGCCTCGCCCTGCCCCTTGGGCACGGTGTTGATGCCCGAGCGGAGCGCCTCGCAGATGAAGGCGGAGGTGTAGCAGCCGAGGGCGAGCACCGCGAACACCTTGAAGGGCAGCACAAGGCCGAAGCGCGGCAGCCCGAGCAGCACGGCGAAGAAGAGCAGCGTGAGCGGGGTGTTGCGCAGGACCGTGACCCAGGCCGTGCCGAACGCCCGGAAGGAGCCGACGGGCGCCACCCGGAACGACGCCATGACGAAGCCGAGCACGAGGGCGAGGACCGAGGCGTAGACGGTGAGTTCGACGGTGCCGAGGAAGCCCTTGCCGAACGTGGAGAAGTTGTCTGTCAGTACGTCCACGACGCCTCCTCAGCTCGCCGGGTAGCGGTCGATGGCGGGCGGCTTCGGCGCCGGGACCCCGGAGAGGCCGAGCGTGGCGTCGTACGCCTTCTTCCAGTCGCCGTTCTTCTCCCCGGCCGCCAGGGCGTCGTCGACGGCGAGCCTGAGGGCGTTGTCGCCGCGGGGCACGCCGATGCCGTACGGCTCCTTCGAGAACGGCTTGCCGACCACTTTGAGCTCGTCGGGCACCTTGGCCGCGTAGCCGATCAGGATCGCGTCGTCGGTGGTGACGGCGTCGACCTGATAGGTCAGCAGGTTGTCGACGCAGACCGAGTACGTGTCGTAGGCGACGAGGGTGGCCTTCGGGTAGTCCTGCTGGATTCGCTGGTAGGGCGTGGAGCCGGCGGCCGAGCAGACGCGTTTGCCCGCCAGGTCCTGCGGGCCCTTGATGCCGTCCTCGTCGCTGCGCACCAACAGGCCCTGGCCCGCCATGTAGTAGGGCCCGCCGAAACCGACGAGCTTCTTGCGGTTGTCGTTGATGGTGTAGGTGCCTACGTAGTAGTCGATCTGCCCGTTCTGCAGGGCGGTCTCGCGGTTCGCCGACGCGATGGTCTTGAACTCGGTCCTGGCCGGGTCGAGGCCGAGCGAGGCCGAGATCATCTTGGCGATCTCGATGTCGAAGCCGGAGTAGCGCCCGTTCGCCGGGTCCTTCTCGCCGAGGTAGGGCTGGTCCTCCTTGGCGCCGACGACGAAGCGGCCGCGGCTCCTGGCCTTCTTCCAGGTCCCCGACGCGGGCAGCTGGAAGCCGGTCGCCACCTGGTACTTGGGCAGTTCCTCGGCCGCGGGCCCCTTGGTGGGCGGGCTGCCCTCCTTGCCGCAGGCAGCGGCGGCGCAGGCGGCGAGGGCGAGCGCCGCGAGCAGGCGTGTCGTACGCATGGTGTGTCGCTTCACGAACACGTCCCCCCGTCAGTGCTTGAGGATCTTGGAGAGGAAGTCCTTGGCCCGCTCGCTCTCCGGGTGGGTGAAGAAGTCCTCGGGGGTCCGGTCCTCGACGATGCGGCCGTCGGCCATGAAGACGACCCGGTTGGCCGCGGAGCGGGCGAAGCCCATCTCGTGGGTGACGACGACCATGGTCATGCCCTCGCGGGCGAGCTGCTGCATGACTTCGAGGACCTCGTTGATCATCTCGGGGTCGAGGGCCGAGGTCGGCTCGTCGAAGAGCAGCGCCTTGGGGTCCATGGCCAGTGCGCGGGCGATGGCCACGCGCTGCTGCTGGCCGCCGGAGAGCTGTGCCGGGTACTTCTCGGCGTGCGCGGAGAGGCCCACGCGCTCCAGGAGCTCCCGGGAGCGCTTGTCCGCCTCGTCCTTCTTGCGGCCCCGCACCTTGACCTGCGCGAGGGAGACGTTCTGGAGGACGGTCTTGTGCGCGAAGAGGTTGAAGGACTGGAAGACCATTCCGACTTCCGTGCGGAGCCTCGCGAGCGCCTTCCCCTCCTCGGGCAGTGGCTGCCCGTCGAGTCTGATGGTGCCCGACTGGATGGTCTCGAGCCGGTTGATCGTGCGGCACAGGGTCGACTTGCCCGACCCCGACGGGCCGATGACGACGACCACCTCCCCCTTGCCGACGGTGAGGTCGATGTCCTGGAGGACATGCAGCTCTCCGTAGTACTTGTTCACATCACGCAGCTCGATCAACGGATCGACGGCCATGGCAAGACCTGCCCACTCTCAGCTGTGTACGTCCGCGCAAACTATCCACGTTAAAACGGGACTTACTGGACGACACGCACTTATGGGCATTAACCGTATTTGAGGCAATTCGGGTTACGTCTCGGAAGCCTCCGCGTAGACCTGGGAGAGCTCGGGCGCCCCGTGGACCGCCCAGTCGAGTCCCGCCGCGACGACCTGGATGTCCCGCCCGGTCTTCAGCCGCACGACGGGGCTGCCGCCGGGCCAGACGTGCCAGGTCGCGCCCGGCACCGTCCGCACCACGACGGAACCCAGGTAGAGCCCGGCGTCGTTGCCGAGCCACGGCAGCATCTCCGGGTCGTCGCGCCAGCGCGGAAGGAGCTGGTCCAGGGCCGCCAACGAGGCCGGGGAGTCGTCGAGTTCGAGCCCGGCGGCACTCGCCTGCGAACGCAACAGCTCACACTCGGAGAGCAGTTCGCCGACGCCGTCCGGATCCTCCTGGAAGACGGCCGCGAGCCCCTCGGCCGGATCGGTCGCGGAGTGCCGTCTGCGCCACTTGTCGAGGAACGGGATGTTCATGATCGGCCTCTCCGTTGGGGGGTCGCGGGAGATCATCTCCCTCTCGTGCCCGGGCCTGCCGCGTCAACCTCCGTTGCCCGGGGGTGCCGATGTCCGTGAACCCACGAATGTATCTTGCTTCAGTTGATCACGGAATCGGGCGAATTGGGCTCCGGATCCCGTGCGGGCCCAGACCGCATACCTCGCTCCGGAGGTGACTGGTTCGCCCGGAAGGGGTACCCGGGAGTACCTGAGGGTCATTCCGGGTCGGTCCGGGAGGTGGACGATGGTGTGGTGGGCGTGGTTGGTCGCCGTCGTCGTCGTGTTGGGTCTGCTGGTCGCCGCGGTGGTCGGCGTGCAGGCCCGGCGGCGGCGCGGCGGAGTGATCGTGGTGCGGCGCGGCCGGCGCCCCGGGCGAGGGCGGGTGCGATGACGGCGCCCCTGCCCGCGGTGCTCTCGGCCGGCGATCTCACCAAACGGCCGGTGGTCACGCTGGGCGGCGAAGCGGTCGCCCAGGTCAAGGATGTGGTGCTCGACGGCGCGGGGGGCCGGATCGCCGGGTTCACACTGGCCGGGCGGGGACTGCTGTCCGGTCCGATGCGCAAGAGCCTGCCGTGGGCGGCGGTCCACGCCCTGGGCGCCGACGCCGTGATGATCACCTCGGCGGAGGCCCTGGAGGACAAGTCGGCGGTCGCCTCCTGGGAGGAAACCTCGGGCGGCCTGGTCCGCGGTGCCCGTGTGCTCACGGACCAGGGCGTGCAGGTCGGCACGGTGCTCGACGTGCTGATCGAGGCAGGCCGGGAAGGGCGGGTGGTCGGCGTCGAGATGACCTCCACGGAGGCCCTCGGCCGGCACGAGCGCAAGGTCTTCCTGCCACTCGGCGGCCGTCCCGCCATGACCGGCGACACGCTGATGGTCCCGGCGCGGGACACCGAGCTCGTCGTCGAGGAGCTCGGCGAGCTGGCGGCGGCGGTGTGGCGCATCCGGCGCGCCGAGACGGCCGGGCCCGGCGAGACGCGTGGGCTCGGCGAGACGCGCGGCCCCGGCGAGACGCGCGGCCCCGGCGAGACGCGTGGTCCCGGCGAGACGCGTGGGCACCCGGAGACGGGACGGCCTACCGGGACGGGACGGCCCACCGGGACGGGCGGGCTCGCCGGATCGGCCGGGCCCGGTGCCACGGGTGAGGAGCGGACCTCATGATGCTGCTCAGCCAGACCGTGGGACGTCCGGTCGTCAGCGCGTCGGACGCCGCGCACATCGGCACCGTGGCCGGGCTCGTCGTCGAACCGGAGGGCCCCGAGGGCGCCCTGATCAGCGCCGTACGCCTGGGAGGCGTCAAGGACGGCGGTGACGTCGTCGCCTGGGCGGACGTCCACGCGGTGGGGCCGGACGCGGTCGTCGTCGGGGCGCCCACGGCGGCCAGGTTCACCTCGGCGGACTCCTCCGACAGCCAGAACCTGCTCGGCAAACGCCTGTTGACGGAGCTGGGCGACACCATCGGGACGCTGGCCGACGTCGCCTTCGACCCCGAGTCCGGCCGCATCGACACCCTCCACGGCTCGCGCGGCGACCGGATCCCCGGCGCCCGACTGCTCGGCGTCGGCTCGTACGCCGTGGTGATCCGCGCCGGCGCGGCGGGCGGCGGCTGACGGGCCGTCCTCCACGGGCAGCAGGAGACCCGGCTGCCCGCCGAGCTCGGCGCCCGGGACCGGGTGCGGCTGTTGATCACCGCGTACGAGATACGGGAACGGGCTGATGCCGACGGCGCGCTGCGGCGGCCGGTGTGTCCGGCGAGTTCGCGTCGTGTTCACGCGTCCCTCATTGACTCGCCTCCGGCGCCTCCTTAGCTTCGTGGCGCATCCGTCGTCACCCATCGACCGGTCGCCCGCCGCTCATCATCGGGCCATCACACGCGGGAGGGTCTGTCGTGCGCCGACACATCTGGGGAGCGGCCGCCGTGCTCGCCCTGTTCACGGGGCTCCTGCCGGCGGCACCGGCACAGGCCGGCACCTCCGCCGCGGACGGACCCGGGCCGCTCCCCCTGGAGCGGCTCTTCGACAACCGCGCGGTCAGCGACGACGCCCGCCCCGCCGACGCGGACTTCGACGGCGCGGGCGGCTCGCTGTCCGCGCGGGACCTGGCCTCCGCGGGCTGGACTCCCGGGCGGTCCCTGGCCGTCGACGGGGCCCGCCTCACCTGGCCGCGCACCGCGCCGGGCGCACCGGACAACGTGCGGGCCGACGGGCAGGCGGTGCGGGTGCGCGGCCGCGGGAACGCCCTGGCCTTCCTGGTCGCGGGCACGGGCGGCGAGGCGAGCGGCACGGGCACGGTCCAGTACCGGGACGGCTCGCGGCGCAGCTACCGGCTCGCCGCCCCCGACTGGCGCTCGGGCCCGCTCGCCACCAAGTCGGTCGCACTCCCCCACATCAACACGCCCGGCGGCCAACTCGCCGAGCGGGCACGGCTGTACGTGGTGACGGTGCCGTCGGCCCGCGGGCGCGAGGTCGCCACGGTGCGGCTGCCCCGCGACCCCGGCGCCCCCGACCTGCACGTCTTCGCGGTGTCCGTGCGGGCCGAGACGCGCGGGTGGACGGGCACCTGGTCGGCGCCGACCGCCGGCTACACGGCGGTGGGGCCCTGGGCCGACCGGAGCGTGCGGCTCGTCGTGCACACCAGTACCGGCGGGCCGCGGGTGCGCGTCCGGCTCGACAACACCTTCGCCGCGACTCCGGTGCGGATCGGCGGCGCGACGGTGGCGGTGCAGGAAGCGGGGGCGGGCGCCCGGGGCGAGCCGCGGCGGCTGTCCTTCCGAGGCGCTTCCGGCACGGAGATCCCGGCGGGCGCCCAGGCGTTCAGCGATCCCCTCGACTTCGACGTGCCCGCCGACACCAATCTTCTGGTGAGCTTCCACCTGCCCGGGCCCGTGGCGACGGCGCCCGTGCACAGCCAGGCACTCCAACGGTCCTACGTCAGCACCCCCGGCGACCACACGGCGGACGGCTCCCCGGCCGCGTACACCTCGACGATCACGACGTGGCCGCTGCTCACCGGCATCGACGTGGGCGGCGGGCCCGGTTCCGTGGTGCTGCTCGGCGACTCGATCACGGACGGCGTGAAGTCGACGCCGGACGCCAACCGGCGCTGGCCGAACATCCTGGCGACCCGGCTCCTGAACCAGTCCGCCGTGCCGCGCTACGGCGTGCTGGGCCAGGGCATCTCCGCGAACCGCGTGGTCGCCGACCGCTACCCCGGCGACGGCGTCTCCACCGACACGGGCGGTGTGAGCTCGCTGCACCGCCTCGACCGGGACGTCCTCGCCCAGACGTCGGCGCGCACCATCGTCGTCTTCCAGGGGATCAACGACGTGCGGTGGGGCGCTTCCGCGGACCAGTTGACCGCCGGTCTGCGGGAGATCGCGCACCGCGCCCACGCGCGCGGGCTGCGGGCCGTGGCGGCGACGATCGCGCCCTGTGAGGGCGAGTCGCTCTGCACGGCGGCCGCGAACGCACAGCGGGAGGCCGCCAACGCCTACCTGCGCGGGAGCGGCGACTTCGACGCCGTGCTCGACTTCGACGCGGTGCTGCGGGACCCCGCGCATCCGGCGCGGCTTTCGCCCGCCTACGACAGCGGGGACCATCTGCATCCGGGCGACGCGGGGCTCGCCGCGCTGGCGGATTCGGTGGACCTGCGGCTGCTCGTGCCGTAGCCCGCCGGGCGCGCTACACGTCCAGGTCGACCACGACCGGGGCGTGGTCGGACGCGCCCTTGCCCTTGCGCTCCTCACGGTCCACGTACGAGTCGGAGACGGCCTTCGCGAAGGGGCCGTTCCCGTACACGAGGTCGATGCGCATGCCCCGGTTCTTGGGGAAGCCCAGCTGGCGGTAGTCCCAGTACGTGAACGGGTGGTCGTACTTGAGGGGGCGGGGCACGATGTCGGTCAGGCCCGTCTCGCGCAGGGCGGCGAGGGCGGCGCGCTCGGCCGGGGTGACGTGCGTGGCGCCGACGAAGAGCGACGGGTCCCAGACGTCGTCATCGGTCGGCGCGACGTTGAAGTCGCCGAGGACCGCGAAGGGGCGCGGGCCCGCCGCGTCCTCGGCGACCGCCGCCTTCAGGGCCTCGAACCACTGGAGCTTGTAGGCGTAGTGCTCGTGGTCGACCTCGCGGCCGTTGGGCACGTACACCGACCAGACGCGGACGGGGCCGCAGGTCGCGGAGATCGCGCGGGGCTCGTCCAGGCCGTCGTACCCGGGGCCGCCCGGCAGGCCCTTGACGACGTCGTCGAGGCCGGCCTTCGAGACCACTGCGACGCCGTTCCACCGTCCTGTCGCGTTCACCGCCGACTCGTACCCCAGCTCGCGGAGCTCGGCGGCGGGGAACTGCTCGGCCGTCGTCTTGGTCTCCTGGATGCACAGCACGTCCGTGCCGGTGCTCTCCAGCCAGGCCAGGAGCCTCGGCAGACGGGCGGTGATCGAGTTCACGTTCCAGGTGGCGATGCGCATGTTCTCCAACCTACCGGGCGCCACCGACAGTCAGAGCCTGTCTTTGAACCCCGTCGTCCGCGCGAAGCGCGGGCGCAGCGGCGGATTGGGGCCTCCCCTGCTCGAGCGGAGCCGAGAGCTTGGGGAAGCGTGCGATCGGTGTGCGGAGCTCCAGGACAGGTGGCTCCGCCACCTGTCCTGGAGCTCCGTGCGCCGAGCGTGCGTGCCGGGCGTCGGGGCGCAGGCGGGGGTTCAAAGACAGGCTCTCAGAGCTCGGCCGACTCTCCTGGCGTCAGACGCAGGTGCTCCGTGCCGCCCAGGGAGCCGATCTGGTTGTCGTAGACCGGCCGGGCGAGGTCGGTGAGGAGCGCGTCGTGGACGTCGTAGGCGCGCTGCGGCCGGACCTCCCGTACGTAGTCGATCACTTCGGAGATCTTGTTCCACGGGGCCATGACGGGCAGCATCAGCGTCTCGACGGGCTGGTCGGGAACGGTCAGCGCGTCGCCCGGGTGGAAGACCGAGCCGTCGACCAGATACCCGACATTGGTGATCCGCGGGATGTCCGGGTGGATCACCGCGTGCAGCTCGCCGTGCACCTGGACGTCGAATCCGGCGGCCGTGAAGGCGTCACCGTGCCCGACGGTGTGCACGCGCCCGGGGAAGGCCGCCGAGATCTGGTCCGCGACGGACTTGAGGGTCCAGATCTCGGCGCCGGGGCGTGCCTCCATGGCGGCCCGCAGCCGGTCCTCGCTGAAGTGGTCCGGGTGCTCGTGCGTGACGAGGATGACATCGGCGCCGAGCGCGGCGTCCTCCTCGCTGAAGCCGCCGGGGTCGACGACGAGCGTGCGCCCGTCCTTTTCGAGCCGCACGCACGCGTGGGACTTCTTCGTGAACGTCATGCTCTTCGCGCGGGCGGCGTGGGTCTCGGGAGAAGTCGTCATGCCTCCCATCCTGCTACTCCTGCGGCGTGGTTTCCTCACGGATCACGGCCTGCGCGACCCGGAAGGCCGAGTTCGCCGCCGGGACGCCGCAGTAGACGGCGGCCTGCAGCAGGACCTCCTTGATCTCGGCGGGGGTGAGCCCATTGCGCAGCGCGGCCCTGGTGTGGAAGGCCAGTTCGTCGAGGTGGCCGCCCGCGACGAGCGCGGTGAGCGTGACGCAGCTGCGCGAGCGGCGGTCCAGGCCTGGGCGGTTCCAGATCTCGCCCCAGGCGTAGCGCGTGACGAGCTCCTGGAAGTCCCCGGAGAAGTCGTCGGCGGCGGCGAGGGTCCGGTCGACGTGCGCGTCGCCGAGTACCTCGCGGCGGACCTTCATCCCGGCGTCGTACACGTCCGGTCGCACCGCGCCCGGCACGGCCTCGGGCTGCTCCACGGCGGCGATCTCACCGACGGGCGCGACGGGCGGCGGGGCGAGGACGGGCTTGACGGGCGGCGCGCCGATGGCCGACTGGCCGAGCGTCGCGTCGGCGGCGGGCTGCCAGGCCGACGAGAAGTGGCGTACGAGGAGGTCGGTGACGGCGGCGGGCTGCTCGACCGGCGCGAGGTGCGAGGCGCCCGGCACGACGGCGAGCCGCGCGTCGGGGATCCCCGCGACGAGCGTGCGCGCCTCGCCCTGCCCGGTGACCTGGTCCTCGGAGCCGACGAGCACCAGCGTCGGCACGCCGATGCTGCCCAGCTCGGCGCGGACGTCGAACGCGGCGAGCGCCTCGCAGGCGGCGATGTAGCACCCCGGGTCGGTGGTGCGCACCATCTGCACGGCCCAGTCGGTGATGGCGGGCTGAGCGGCGGCGAAGCCGGGCGTGAACCATCGGTCGGGCGCCGAGCGCGCGATGGGATCGAGGCCGTTGCTGCGTACGATCACGCCGCGCTGGCGGAACTCGTCGGCCGTGCCGAACCGCGGCGAGGCGGCGATCAGCGCGAGTGAGGCGACGCGCTGCGGGTGCCGGAGCGCGAGCTCGACCCCTATGGCGCCGCCGAAGGCGCAGCCCGCGTACCCGAAGCGGTGCACTCCGAGCTCGTCGAGCGTGGCGAGCAGCCGGTCGACGAGCTCTCCGACGGACCCGCACGGGTGGGCGGGCGCTCCACCGTGACCGGGCATGTCGAAGCGGAACACCCGCCATTGCCGGATCAGCTCGGGTATCTGCCGATCCCACATGTGCCATGTGGTGCCGAGGGACGCGCCGAGGATGAGGACCGGGGCGTCTTCTGGCCCGTCAAAGCGGTATTGCAGGGTGTTCGTCGGTGTCTCACTCACCCGCCAGACCCTCTCATCTGTCACGAGATGTCACATCGCCGGGGGTGAACCTAGCTCATCGCAACCCTCTCGCGACGGCGGGCCCGGACGCTTGCCCGAACCTTGAAGACGTGCGTTCTCCGATGCCCCCTCCCGATTACGGCCACCGGCCACCGGTCCACAACCAACAGTCGGATTCTGAATCCGCCCCATCGCGCTGGCCCCCATCGCGCGAGGAGGTGGTCCGGCACGCCGTTGTCGGCCAGGTAGGTGAAACACGACGAGTGGGCGTCGTAGAGCCTGACGCGACGGAGGCCGAGAAGCTCCATGAGCCGATACGCGCGCCGACGAAGTTGCTTGATCGTGAAGACTTCCTCGTCGTGGACGTGAATCGAAGAGGTCACAACAGACGGCGCAGCACCAGTTGGGGCGTGCGGTGGATGAGCCAGGCACTGGCCAGTCCGATCACGGCGCCGACGGCCACGTCGCTGGGGTAGTGCGCGCCGGAGTGCACCCGCTCGACCGCGACCGCCACCGTCGGGACCGCGCAGGCGGCGCCCCAGCCGGGGGAGGTTGCGGCGACGGTGGCGGTGAAGCCGACGGCGGCAGCAGTGTGCCCGGAAGGAAACGAAGAGCTGTCCGGGCGGTCGTGGACATCCTGGTGAGGGATCAACTCCTTGGGCGGCCTGCGCCGTTCGTAGAGCTGCTTGCACACCGCGTTGGACGCCAGCTCCGCGACCCCCATGCCGACCAGTCCGGCGATCGCGGCTTTCCGCTCCCGGTAGCCGCCGGTGGCGGACATGAGCGCCGCCGCGGCCCACCACAGTTTGGTGTGCTCGGCCGCCGACTCCACAGCGGGCAGTACGCGCCGGGTCAGGGGCGTGGTCCAGTGCGCCACGCGACGGGTGAGCCGTTCGTCGCCTTCTTTGACATCCGCCGAGTCGATCATGTGGGGCAGGTTCCCGCTCTCGCTTGTGGCATACGCAGGTGACGTGGTTCCGTTTGCCCCCGTCTTCGGGGCTCGCTCTGGACGGTGCCCCGCAAGTACCGATGTCGTACACGACATCATGATTCGTTCCCGCGCAAGATGATCAGCTCGGCGGAGCCAGCCTGCCAGAGGGCACGGGCGTCTGGATGAGGGCGCACCTCAGCGACCTGCTGGCAGTGCGCCTCGTCCGTTCCGGGAACCGTGCCGGTGGCGCGGTCAGTAGGTGGACGCTGAGTTCTGCTTCGCCCAGTTCTTCTCGGCGTCGGAGCCTCCTGGGGGCGGCACGATTCCGTTGATCATCCAGAGGTCCTCGCTGGTTTCGTCGACGTGGAACTCCCAGTGCAGCCCGGCGTGCTGTTCGAGGCGGGGCTGCAGCATGCCCCTGATCCACTGGGCGGTCCGGCGGCGGGTCTCCTGGTCCGGGTTACGCCGGGCGATGTGGTCGATGGCGATGCGAACCCCGGCCGGGGTGGGTTCCCCGCCGACATAGAAGTCCTCGGGCCGGGTCTCGTGGAACAGCGTGACCACGTAGAACCGGGGCAGTCCGACCTTTTCGTAGTGGTCGGCGATGCGGGAGGCGAGTTGGTGTTTGTCGTCGTCGGTGAAGATTCCGGGGGTGTGATGAATGGACCACAGTGGCATGGCGGTTCGGTGCTCCTTGGGCAAGGGGATGAGATGTCAGCCGGCGTGATGAGATGAGATGTCAGCCGGCGGCTGAGAAGGTCAGGTGCTCCACGGGGCCGGAAAGCGCTGCTTTGACCGCGACGGTGACGTCGTCGGCGAGCACCTCCGTGTCCCCCGCCTCAAGGCCGTCGACGATCCGCGCGGCGATCTCGGCGGGCGTGGCCTTCGGCCGTTCGATGGCGGAGACCATGTCGGTGTCGATGAATCCAGCGTGCACGCCGACGACCTGGGTGTTCTGGGGCGCCAGTTCGAGCCGGAGCGAGTTCGTGACAGACCACGCCGCAGCTTTGGATGCCCCGTAGGCGCCGCTGCCGGCCAGCCAGGACAGCACGGAGTGCATGTTTACGAGTGCGCCCCCGCCATTGGTGGCCAGGATCGGCGCGAACGCCCGCGCCACCCGCAGCGGCCCGAAGACGTTGACGTCGAATGTCTCGGTGGCGTTCTCGACGTCGCCTGTCAGCAGTGCGGCCGGCAGCAGGACGCCGGCGTTGTTGAACACGATCTCGGCGTCGGCGGCGACCTCCGCGAGGGCGGCGACCGACTCCGCCGAGCGGACCTCAAGCTCGGCGGTGACCACCTCTGGGCGGTCGTCGATGTACGCCGAGCGCGCGGTGGAGTACACCTTTCGCGCCCCGCGCGCCAGCAGCTCGTCCACCAACGCCGCGCCGAGCCCCCGCCGACCGCCCGTCACCACGGCAACCCTGCCCGCTACTGCAACCACAGCACCCCTCCACCTGGATAACGATGTCGTTAGTGAGAGAGATGGAATCACGCCGCACTGGGTAACGCAAGCGTTAGTTATAATGGTGGGATGGCGATGGAGTTCGAGGAGCGGTTGCGCGACCGGGATGCCTGGTCGATCGGCGACGGGTGCTCGGCGGAGCGGGTGCTGGACCTGCTGAGCACCAAGACGGTGTTCCTGGTGGTCCGCGAATGCTTCTACGGCACCACCAGGTTCGAGGACTTCGTGGTGCGGGTCGGGAGCTCCGCACCCGCGGTGTCACGGGCGCTCAAACAGTTGGAGTCCGCACGGGTCGTCGCGCGCGTCCCCTATCGGGAACCGGGCAGGCGGGCCCGAGACGAGTACCGGCTGACCGAGGCCGGTGAGGACCTGCTGCCGGTGTTCCTGTCGCTGATGCAGTGGGGCGACAAGCATCTGCAGGAGGGCCGCCCACCCCTGTCGTTCGTCGAGAGCGACACCGGCCGTGCGATGCGGGTCCGCGTGACCGCCGAGCCGACACCGGAGATGGCGTCCGACGACATCGAGATCCGGCTGAACCCCGCCTGGCAGCGCGGCTGAAGGGTGTTACAGAAGGCTCACGTAGCCCGAAGTGGGCGGCTGGCCTGCCTGCTGGTTCACGCGGCGAGGGCGAGGTTGTGCAACGGTGGCGACGACTGGACGGCGTGGTGGAGGCCGTCGCCCCCGAGGTGGCAGTCGCGCAGGATCTTCCAGTTCCTCATCCGGGCGAAGGTGTGCTTAACGCGAGCGCGGACCTGCTTGTGGGACTTGTTGCGGGCCTGTTCCAGACGAAGCGCGTGGCCGCATGCATCGGCGCCGTCGGGGCCTTCGTCGCGGGCAATGCCCTGCTCATCTCCAAGGCCGCCAAGTACGGAGGCGTCGTCAAGGGGGCCAAGCTGATCGCCCAGGCCGGCAACCGCGAGGAACGCCTGAAGCTGGCCGTGGCCATTTTCGGCAACGTTACTGGCATCACCGGCATGGTGAAGGGCTGCGGCGGCTGATCCGCCGGCGAAGGAGGTCGCATCATGCAGAACCTGTTCATGGGCGCGTTCGTGCTCGCCGTCATCGTGCAGAGCATCACCATCTGCGTGCTCCTCGCACAGCTCTGGCACTTCCTGAAGCACAAAGGGCCTGAGCCCACCGCTCTGGAAGGACTCGACGCCCTCACCGGTGCCGCGCTGTTCGGCGCGGCCATGACCGTTCTCCAGTGGATGACCTCCACGTGGGACGACGTGAGCTGGTCGGACATGCTCGTGTTCGCCGCGGTGTTCGGAATCGCCACCGCGGGATGCATGACGGCGGCACGACGGGCTGGACACACCAAGGCCCCGAACGTGCTGCTCCTCATCCCGCTCGGCTTCGGAGTCATGGCAGGGGCCTCGGGAGCTTCCTTCTGACCCCTCGGAGGACTTCGGGCCGGTGACTGAACCGCTCCGGGATCGGTGGAGGTTCTATGCGTTGACTCCAGCCGCTGGTTTGGGGTGGCGCCGAGCGTAGTAGTTGATCTCGTGTTGGTGGAAAGCAGTGTGGTCCATATTTCCGCCCGCACCTGCAGAGTCCGTGGGTGGTGCAGTCGTCCGGCCCAACGGCCGTGTGGAACTGAAGCTGCCCCGAAGCAGAGCAGAGACCAACTCCGCCTCCCCCGCCGCCTCCCAAGAGCGTGCAGATCTCGGCGGAGCTACGGGCGTTCGGTGTGGAGGCGACCGCCGCGGCGAAGCTGGTGCTCGGCGACCACTACGGGGAGGCGGAGATGCCCTTCACGGAAGTAAGCACTCCAGGGCCGGTCAGATCCAGTCGTCGCCCGGTGCGACGGCGAAGTACGTGCCGGTGTTGATGCGCGCGGCGATCTTCCCGTCTGTGCCGTGGACGATCAGGTCGGCCTTCTGGTCGGCGTTGACGTCAGCGAAGTAGAGGGAGCCCTTGCCGGGCTGGCCGAGGTAGTTGCCCCAGCCCGCACTCCATTCGGCACCACCGTCGAAGTAACTCCCCTTGTTCATACGCACAGACACCTTCCCGTCCGTGCCATGGACAACCAGATCCGCCCG